>NZ_JHVS01000009.1:0-128472 GCF_000620265.1 Staphylococcus sp. URHA0057
TAGCTCCGATTTCCCGAAGTTATCCCAGTCTTATAGGTAGGTTATCCACGTGTTACTCACCCGTCCGCCGCTAACGTCAAAGGAGCAAGCTCCTTATCTGTTCGCTCGACTTGCATGTATTAGGCACGCCGCCAGCGTTCATCCTGAGCCAGGATCAAACTCTCCATAAAAAATTATGATGTTTGATTAGCTCATAAAAACTAAATTAATTGTTGTAACTTTCGTTACATTATTGGAATTAACGTTGACATATTGTCATTCAGTTTTCAATGTTCGTTTTTTTCACTTACAATATCTTATTATATCGTGTCCGTTTTGTTAAGTCAAGAATAAATTTAATTTCTTTTTTAAAAATTAAATTGTTGTTTAATAACTCAACAAGAACTATAATATAATGTTTAAGTTGAAAGTTCAATAGTCAAAATTACACTTTGTTAATATTTCATTTAAAAAGTTAATAAAACCTTTCAAATAACTTAACATCATTTTGACGACTTTTATATAGTATCAATTAATTTGTTTATCGTCAACGAATTTCATACACTATTTTGGTTTAAATTTACCACTATAGTAACTATTAATTGTTTGAGTGCACAATAATCTCATATATTCTCTATTTTAATATACAGTATATTAATCTAACTAATCTTTTGTAATTCTCCCTACATTCTAGTTTGTTTATTTAACATTAACGATTTCTCTTTTATTTTAATCTGTCTTTCCTAATAAGCGTCTAAAATATAAATCTAATTGTCACATCATAATTTCGTAATTAATCAGTGCTCATGTTATACAGATTGTTGAAGTAAATAAAAACCATGTCTATTCTTATTTAGAATAAACATGGTTTTATTTAAAACTATTATTTGTGTAAGAATATAATGTATAAGTAAACAACTTATTATTCTTTTTCCTTACAATCTTTACAGATCCCATAAATTTCCATACGATGATGTGTTACGTCGAACTCTGTTACGTGCTGTGCTAGTTGTTCTACCTCATCTAATTGAGGATAATGAAAATCAACAATCTTTCCACACTTTTCACAAATAATGTGGTAGTGATTATGAGTATTGAAATCAAAGCGACTTGATGAATCACCATATGTGAGTTCTTTAACTAAGCCAATGTCTTTAAATACTCTTAAATTGTTGTAGATAGTCGCAACACTTATATTAGGAAAATCTGGTGAAAGTGCTTGATATATTTCGTCGGCACTTGGATGTGTTTTTGAAGAAATCATAAATTTAATAATTGCTTGTCTTTGAGGAGTAATACGGATTCCCGCTTTTCTCAATGATGTAATTGATTCTTCAAGCTCATGTTCTATAGATTCTAATTCCGCACTCATTTTTTCACCATCTTTCTAGTTAATAATTATTATTACTTAATATTAATATAACTGTTGCGAATTAAAATTGTCAATATAACTGCAGTATTTTAATTAATATCCCTTATTTAAATCAACTATATTCTCAATTAAATCTTTGTTATTGAGAAAATGTTTCAAGTTATTCACAAATATATCCGTTACTTCTTTATTTATATTATTATCATTACCAGTAATGTGTGCTGTTATTGTTACATTATCTAATTCATATAATGGATTGTTTTCATCTAATGGTTCATTTTCAAATACATCTAAATAAGCATGTCTAATTAAGTTTTCTTTCAATACTTTTAGAATTGTAGTTTCTTTAACTATAGTACCTCGTCCAACATTAATAAAAAGTGCATCGTTACTCATTTGTTTAAAGTGATCATATTGTAATAAATGAATTGTTTCATTTGTTTCAGGTAAAGCATTGATAATAATATCAACTTCTCCAATAACTTCATTCAATTTTTCTATTTTATATACTTCATCGAACCACTCTTTATCTTTTCCGGAGTTACTCAAACCAATTACCTGCATATCAAATGCTTTGGCTAACTTTGCAGCACGACTTGCAATCGCACCAGTACCTAAAAATAATACTTTGTCCCCACTTAATCGTCTTCCTACCATTTTAGAATCATACACTTTATTTTGTTGGTTAATAAATGATGTTCTCATTTTTTTATAATCATCTAATATGAACGCTAAGATAAATTCAGAAAGTTGTTTTGCTTGTACTCCCCTACTATTAGTTAGTTTAATATTATGATTTTTCAAATAATCTAATGGTAATGAATTAACACCTGTCGCATACCATGCGATCCATTTAAGATTTGGGCAATCTTTTAAAAATGATTCATCTAATTCACCATCATAACCTATTAATATATCTAAAGATTGTCTGTCTTCAAATGGTATATTTTTAGCTTTTTTAATAAACTTAAAATCAACTTGTGGGAATTTCTCTACTAACTCATCTTCTAATTCACCTAATCTAAACAGACTTACAACCTTCATAGATTATCACTCCAATATATTTTTTAATTCATCAATGTGTGTTTTAACCTTAACTTTCTCGATAACATCTTTTATAATTCCTTTTTCATCTATAACAAATGTTGTACGAACTATTCCCATACTTTCTTTACCAAATGATTTTTTCAGTTGATAAACCCCAGTCTCTTTAGAAAGTAAGAAATCTTCATCTACTAATAAATCAAAGTTTAACTGATGTTTTTCTATGAAATTTTGATGTTTTTTCTTAGAATCTCCACTAACACCATAAATATTCACGTTTAAATCATTAAAAAGTTCGATATTATCTCTAAAATCACACGCTTCTGTTGTACAAGTAGGTGTATTATCTCTTGGATAAAAGTAAAGTATTGTCGTTTGTCCTTTAATTGTTTCATTCGATACTAATTCTCCATTCTGATTTTCTAGAGAAAACTCTGGGAACTTATCACCTTTTTTTAACATTTAATCACCTATTTCTTCATTATGTTAATTTTATGATACGATAATAGTCGACAATATTAAATTAAAAGAGGTTGATAAAATGAAATTTACTGAAAGCGAAAGACTTCAGGAATTATCTAATGAATATATATTAGGTGGCGTTAATTCACCTTCTCGTTCTTATAAAGCAGTTGGCGGTGGAGCTCCTGTAGTAATGAAAGAAGGTAAAGGCGCTTATTTATATGATGTAGATGGTAATAAGTTTATTGATTATTTACAAGCTTATGGACCAATTATTACTGGTCATGCTCATCCACATATAACTAAAGCTATCCAAGATCAAGCTGCTAAAGGTGTGCTATATGGTACACCAACTGAATTAGAAATCGATTTCAGTAAAAAGTTACGTGAAGCTATTCCTTCATTAGAAAAGATCAGATTTGTTAATTCTGGTACAGAAGCTGTTATGACAACGATTAGAGTTGCTCGTGCTTATACAAAACGTAATAAAATCATTAAATTCGCTGGTTCTTATCATGGCCATTCTGATCTAGTATTAGTTGCTGCTGGTAGTGGTCCTTCACAATTAGGTTCCCCCGATTCAGCTGGTGTTCCTGAAAGCGTGGCTAGAGAAGTAATCACAGTACCATTTAATGATGTTGAATCTTATAAAGATGCTATTGATCATTGGGGAGATGAAATTGCAGCCGTTTTAGTTGAACCTATTGTTGGTAACTTTGGCATGGTTATGCCTGAACCAGGATTTTTAGAAGAAGTGAACCGTATTACTCATGATAATGGCAGTTTAGTAATTTATGATGAAGTCATTACAGCATTTAGATTCCATTATGGTGCAGCACAAGATTTACTTGGTGTGATTCCTGATTTAACTGCATTTGGTAAAATCATTGGTGGCGGACTACCAATTGGTGGATACGGTGGAAGACAAGACATTATGGAACATGTTGCCCCACTAGGCCCTGCATACCAAGCCGGTACTATGGCAGGTAATCCACTATCAATGAAAGCTGGTATTGCATTACTTGAAGTATTAGAACAAGATGGCGTTTATGAAAGATTAGATCAATTAGGTAAACGTTTAGAAGATGGGCTACTAAAATTAATAGACAAACATAATATTACTGCTACTATCAATCGAATTTATGGTTCATTAACGTTATACTTCACTGATGAAAAAATTACTCACTATGAACAAGTAGAAAATTCAGATGGCGAAGCGTTTGCTAAATTCTTTAAATTAATGCTTAACCAAGGTATTAATTTAGCACCTTCAAAATTTGAAGCATGGTTCTTAACTACGGAACATACAGAAGAAGATATTGATAAAACACTAGAAGCAGCTGACTATGCATTTAGTCAAATGAAATAAGTGCTATATCATTAACCATATTTGCTCCCTCATTGTAATCATTTTAAATGGACTTTGAGGGAGCTTTTATCATTTTATAAAAATATCTTTAGTTAAACTGATTGTGTGTTCATTTAAAATAATTTGACTAGCGATTTGTTATATAATGTTATATTTCAAAAGCTACACTATTGTATTCACTTGAAATTTATGATTAGTCAGTGTATAACAATAATGAATACGAATTTAAAATTTTATTCAATAAAAATAAAAGGAGCGCTTCTTTTTGAGACTAGGAGCTCGGATTTTTAAAACAGGTATAGCAATCATACTAGCTATGTCTATCGCTTCTTTACTTCCTAATAATATTGGTCTAAAAGCATTAGCCGGTGTCAGTGCAGTTGTCGCAATGCAACCTAGTGTTTATAAGTCTATTAAAACTGTTTCTGATCAAGCTATCGGTAATATTATTGGCGCATTATTAGCTGTTACCATGGTTACAATCTTTAGTAATAATTTTATAATTATGGGTGTTACAGTTATCGTATTAATCGCAATTTTATTCCGATTTAATCTTGCACATGTTGCTACATTAGCAAGTGTCACAGCATTAATCATTATGGGCCAAGTCTCTGGTTCATTTTATGTCGCTGCATTTTACAGATTTGTTTTAGTTATGATTGGAGTACTAAGTTCTTCAGTAGTAAATTTATTATTCTTACCTCCAAAATTCGAAACTAAAATTTATTATAATTCTGTAAATATTACCTCCGATATCTTCGTTTGGTTTAAATTGGTATTAAATGACACTTCTGAATTTAATAATATTAAACAAGATGGCGATCAACTGAATTCTAGAATCGATAAACTCGAAAAGATTTACGACTTCTATCATGAAGAAAGACCTTTATTAAAAAAGAATATATTTGAACAATATAGAAAGAAAATTCTATTTAAAGAAGTAGTAAGAACGACTAGATTAGCTTATGAAGTATTAAACAAAATGTCACGTTACCCAAATGATTTACATCAACTAAATAATCAATTGTTATTACAAATTAAATTGGAATTAGACTCATTAATTGCTTTCCACGAGCAAATTTTAAAAAGTTTATCTAAAAAGGCTAAATTTAAAGTCACACAATTGCAATATGAAGTTGATAACCCACTTAAAAAAGAACTTATGACTGCTTTTCAAAATGAATTAATTCAAAATCCATATCAAACTAATTATTCTTATGCTAATATTATGCAAATTATCGCAGCAATAGAAGAATATAGATATCATTTGGAACATTTAGATAGACTTCGTATTAGTTTCTTTACTTACCATCGCAATGATACTGATATTGATATTGCTGATGAAGATTTTGACTTATAGCTTTTAAACTTATTTAATTATCAATCTAAGCTATTTATAAATTAATTAGAACTATATAGCAAAAGAGCTTAAGGCAATTCAACATTTGCCTTAAGCTCTTTTTTATTATTATAAATTTTGTATGCTATATAAATGCTCATAAGCACCTTTTTTATCAATTAGTTGTTGGTGTGTACCCATTTCAACAATTTCACCATTTTCTAAAACTACAATTTTGTCTGCATGAGTAATTGTTGAAAGTCTATGTGCTACGATTAACGTCGTACGATCTTTACTTAAAACATCTAGTGCTTCTTGAATAATTGCTTCACTTTCTAAATCTAATGCACTAGTAGCTTCATCTAAGATTAAAATTGGTGGATCATTTAAGAATATACGTGCAATAGATAGTCTTTGTTTTTGACCACCTGATAATTTCACGCCACGTTCACCAACTTCTGTGTCGTATCCATCTTGAAGATTCATTATAAATTCATGAGCATTAGCCATTTTAGCTGCTTCAATAACTTCTTCGTCTGAAGCATCAGGTCGGCCTAGTAGAATGTTCTCCTTAACCGTATCGGAAAATAAGATATTATCTTGTTGAACTAAACCAATTTGATTTCTTAGGCTACCTGTTAAGAAATCTTTAACATTGTGGTTATCAACAAGAATTTCTCCTTCTGTAACATCATAAAACCGAGGTATTAAATTAATAAGTGTTGACTTACCTCCACCACTCATTCCTACGAAGGCAACGGTCTCACCTTTATGAATAGTCAAATTAATATCTTTTAAAATGTCTTGTTCATTTTCATTATATTTGAACCCAACATGTTTTAATTCAATTTGACCTTTTTTAATTTCGATTGGTTGAGCGCCAATACCATTTTTTATGTCATAATCTTCATCTATTAATTGGAAGACACGATCCATTGACGCAAAACTTTGAGTTAATGTTGTAAAAGAAGATACTAATCGTCTTAAAGGACCGAATAATTGTTCTAAATAACCAACGAATGCAGCTAATGTCCCTACTGTAATAGAACCACTTATTGCTAAGTAAGCACCGACACCAATGACAATAATTGGGCCTATATCTGTCACAGTATTAATTGCAGCAAAAGAATATGCATTCCATCTCGTATGTTGAAATGCTTTTTGTAAAAAGTTTTTATTACGGTGATCGAAATTACCCGCTTCATTATCTTCAATTGCAAAGCTTTTAATAACAGACATTCCTTGTACACGTTCATGTAAAAATCCTTGAACTTCTGCTAAAGCTTGAGATCTTACTCTTGTTAATTTTCTTAAACGACCAAAGAAGAAATAAACCGTTAAGATATAGAATGGGAAAATAAATAATGCAGCAAAAGTCAGTTTAACATCAAGGAAGAACATAATTGTTAATGCTATTATTATTGTTATGCAATCAAGCCAAATATTCATTAATCCTGTTAAAATAAAATCTTTTGTTTGTTCCACATCATTAATCACTCGTGAAATAACTTGCCCTACTTGGTTATTAGCATAGAAACGTGCACTCAATGCTTGTAAGTGATTATAAAGTTGCTTTCTTATATCATATAATATTTTATTACTTGTCCATTGAGCTAGATATTGTCTTATAAATTCAATTGGCGGTCTAACAATTAAAAAGATAAATAGGGCAATACCTATAACTATGGCTAGGTGTGAGTATTTTTCGCTATCCCTAAGTGAATGATTATTGATAACACCATCTATTGCATATTTAATAAGCAATGGAATTAACATTGGTATACCAAATTTAATAATACCAACTATAATAGTAGCAATAATACGATATTTATATGGTTTAACAAACTTTAAATATCGTTTAATCATTATTTTAATCCCTCCATATAATATTTTTTAAATTGATCTTTTTAAAATTGAACAGAGGTTGGATATGATGAATCGCCTTGGAATATCATTTCAATTAATCATTAGTATACATAAGCTAATAATTAATTAAATTATTCCGCAACAATTGACTAACATATCTCAACCTCTGATTGATACGATTAACAAATATAATTTTAGTTAATAGAGATTGTTTTATCTAAACTATCAATGTTTATTTAATTAAATCAATGCAACATTGAATAATATAAACCATCTCATATCGTTTTACATCTAATTTGCTTAATAATCCCTAATTTTTTTATATCGCTCTTTCCAAACTTTGATAAAATCAGGAGCGAAAGGCCCTTTTTTCTGTTCTATCCACTGTTGTAAAATATCTACACTTCTTCTTAAAATAACATCTATATCGTGAGGATAATTCATTTGATTCATATGTTGCTCATACTCATCTTCATCTAATAAATGGTATTTCCCATTAGGATAAACTTTAATATCCAAATCATAGTCGATGTATTTTAAGGCTTCTTCATCACAAACAAATGGTGAAGATAAATTACAATAATAATAAACACCATCTTCACGAAACATACAAATCACATTAAACCAATATTCAGAATGAAAATAGACAATAGCTGGTTCTCTTGTAATCCAAGTGCGACCATCACTTTCTGTTACTAACGTGTGATCATTCCCACCAATAATCACATGATCTGTACCTTTTAAAATGGTTGTTTCAGACCAAACGCGATGAATATTTCCATCATGTTTATAACTTTGAATTTTGATGTCTTGTCCTTCTTTAGGTATGGATTCTTTTACCATACTCCACACCACCTTTATACTTTTTAACCATTTAGATTATATCATATTTTCAAACTACTTCTGTACTTTCACGCCATTAAATTTAAGTATTAGTTAGATTTTATTGGATTATAAATAAGTAAAATGATTTATTATTATTTCTGTTTTGAAGAAACCTATCCTTCAATAAATCTATATATTTTATCCATTGATACTGGAAATGAATAATCATCTCGATTATATAAATCAAACCAAACCATATTATCAGGTAAAACCTTTTCATTTATATCTATAGTTTCAGGCACACTATAGACTTTAATATTCCAAGTTAAGTGTGTAAATTGATGTTTTAATTTAAATATATGTTCTGGTAAAGGTTCTATGTCATGTTTTAGTTTATGAGATATTTCTGAAATAGCATTAGAGGCTTCAAACATTGGAAATTCCCACATACCATTCAATAACCTTTCCTGTCTTTTTTCTAATAAATATTGTCCTTTATGATTTCGAATTAAAAAGACACTTTGTTCAATGGTTTTCTTTTTAATATTTTTGGTTTTAACTGGTAAATCTAATACTGTTCCTTTATCAAAGGCTTCACAATTTTCTTGAACTGGACAAAACATACAAAGTGGGTTTTTAGGTGTACAGATAAGCGCACCTAATTCCATCATTGATTGGTTAAACGTTCCAGCTTCCTCTTGAACATAAGGTAATAACTGTTGTTCAAATGTTTTACTTGTAGATTGGAGCTTTATATCACTGCTATCATTATTTAATCTAGACCAAACTCTAAAAACATTACCATCAACTGTAGGGAGTGGATGGTCAAAGGCTATACTCATTACTGCTGCTTGAGTATATGGTCCGACACCTTTTAAAGATTTAAAATTTTCAGGATCAGATGGGACTATTCCATTATAATCACGTTGTACTTCTTTGACTGCATGATGAAAGTTTCTTGCTCGGCTATAATAACCAAGTCCTTCCCAATATTTGAGTACCTCATCCTCATTTGCTTCACTCAAATCGGCTATTGTAGGAAAACGATGAGTGAATCTATCATAATAATCTATAACTGTTTTGACTTGTGTTTGTTGTAACATAACTTCACTTAACCATATATAATAAGGATTAGTAGTCTCTCTCCAAGGCATTGAACGTTGATTGTTATTAAACCAATGTACAATATTATCTTTGAAATTTTCTTCTAAATACATATATTTCCCTTCCTGAACAATGATTTAATGTTTCAATTTGATTTTAATGGATATTTTACTTACATGATAAATAAGAATAACACATTATTAATGTGAGTTGATTTTGTTATTCTAACTTTTAGATTATAATATATTATAAATTAAGATGAAAAGAGTGAACATAAATGGACACAGCCACGCACATTGTTATTGGAGTTGGACTTACTGCACTTGCAACTCAAGATCCAGCGATGTCAGGCACATTCGCGGCAAGTGCCACAACACTGATTGCAGGTTCCCTTATACCTGATGGGGATACGGTTTTAAAATTAAAAGATAATTCAACTTATATTTCCCATCATAGAGGCATTACGCACTCTATTCCATTCACTATATTATGGCCAATATTAATTACATTTTTAATATTTGTTATATTCAACCACACATCCCCATTACATATATGGATGTGGGCACAATTAGCAGTTTTTTTACATGTGTTTGTTGATATTTTCAACTCATATGGAACACAAGCTTTAAGACCAATTACTAATAAATGGATACAACTCGGCGTTATTAACACGTTTGATCCAATTATATTCATTATATTATGTATAGGCGTGGTGTTATGGGTATTAGGGGTACATCCTTATTTGGCATTCTTTCCAATAATCGGTATTTTAATCATTTATTATATAATCCGATTTAAAATGCAATCTTTCTTAAAGAAACAAGCATTAAAGCAAATTAAACAAGAGCATAACCCTGTAAAAGTATTTGTAATTCCTACAATGAAATTTATGGAATGGCGTATTGCTATTCAAACAGACGAACATGATTATGTTGGTAGATCACATGGTCGAAATATTGTTTTTAGTGATAAAGTTAAACGTCAACATTTATCTATCGACTCATTATTATGGAAAGTTAAAAGTAATAAAGATATAAGAACATTTTTAAACTTTTCTTCTATATATCGTTGGCAAACAACGCCATTAGATGATGGTTCTACAGAAATTCGATTAATGGATTTAAGATATTTAAATAATGATCATTATGCATTTGTTGCTATTGCCCATCTAACATCTCAAAATGAAATAGATCATTCTTATATTGGTTGGGTATTTAGTGAAGACAAATTACAACGTAAATTATTCGCAAAATAATAATAGCCAAGGTTCAAGGACATGTAATAATGTAATCCTTAAAAGTAAACTGCTTAAGTTAACTTGATGGATATGCAAAATACATGAGTCCTATACCTTGGCTTTTTATATTTTAATTATTATTTTTATCAATTTCACTATTGTCACTATCTTTTATATGATTAGCATTACTTGAAAAATGATTAGATTGAAGAGTTGATGGCGCTTTTTTATTTTTATTTCTATATTTAGCATGAGATACAAAACGAGATAACGCAAAATTAATTAAACATAATATCAAGATGAAACATAGTATATATAAATGATAAGGTATATTAGCTAGACTTATTCTGCCAAACAACACTGATTGTGCTAAACCATTAGTTACATAATAAAATGGATTTAACATCAATACATGTCCAATCATTGTCAAATGTGTTTTAGGAACATAAATAATTGGTACTAAAATAAATTCTATAACACAAAATATATAAAAATATATATCCGCTTTATGATTTAAGATTTTTACTAAACCAAATAACACTGATAGTAAACAATTTAACACTATTGTTACTAACATAAAATATATTGTAGCTAGTAATGAACTTTCAAAATTAATTGGTTTCCATATTGCAATAATTGTCATAAGTACAAATAGTAAAATACCTCCAACAATTGTAGTAACTACTATGGGTGTTACTGGGGATATTTTAAACGATTTAGTAATCATATAATCTTTAGCGTATATTTTATAACATAAAAATAAGCTGAGGACGATGTACCCAAATCCTAACAAAGTTAAAAGTCTATATAACCATACACCTTGTATCATTTCTGTTGCGTTTGTCACCTTGAAAAATATTTCTATCGCAAATATTAAGACTAATCCAACTATAAAACTTACCGTAAACCATTTCCATAAGTTTTTAACATGTTTCAAAGAATAATTTAAAACGTGTGGTAAATTTTTAAAATAAATAATTATACTATCGATCATACTTACACCTACAATTCAATATATATCCACTTATTATCTTTCATATCGGCAATAAAGTATCCATCACCAGATTTACAAATCCAAACATCTTTATTAATGTTGAATTTATCTTTCAATTTACTTTTATTAACAATAGGCATCACAAAACCGTTTAACTGATTATCATCATTAAAAATCATCTTAATCGGTTGAGAAGTCACGTCAGCAACAAAACGATTATCTTCTTCAGGGACTAGTGATTTTTTTACTGTATCGTGGTCTTTGTGTAAATGACTATTGAAGTATTCTACATACTTACTATAGTTGGATTTAATATATGGAGATAAAGTTTTGAAACTATGCTTTTCATACAAACCAGCTGGATTAAAATATTCTAGTTTACTTTTAGCTACGGTATAACTTTTTCCACTTTCATTTAATCGATAATTTTTACTATTTTCTCCATCAATAGTAACGACACTATATTTAGGTAAGGTTAGATTATTTGAACCTGAAATTTTAACGCTTCCTTTTAATGCTATTCCATAAGCTAATTTATTTTCATATGTATCTTTAGTTTGTGTTTGAAGTGGAGTTTGATTCCCCGCTGAGATATTTATTATTCCTAAATTATTAAATAAAAGAATACCCATAAGTGCTAATCCAATTAGAAAACTGGTCATTAAAGTCCAAAATCTTACCAAAAATATTGGTGGTTTGGCATGATTATATCGTTCAATTCTTTTAAAATTATAAGTCATCTCAGGCATTCTTGTTCGACTTTTTTTCCAATCAAGATCAAATGATGAAAGTTCTTCTTTTGATTCAATACTTTTTCGGTCTCTTTCATGATCTTTAAATACAGGAATTACTTGTTTAAGAGACCCTTCCATACGAATCTGTCCGTGTGAGACCCAAGTAATATAGTTACTCACTTGTTCTATTTTATCAACGTCATCATCAATAAAAACAATCGTTTGGTTATGATTGATATAATCATTTGATAGCTCTATCGCTCGATTTGTAAAAGATTCATCTAAATATTGAAGAACATGATTCAAAATAATGATATTTGATTTAGATGATCTGGCTATACTTAGTAGTAACTGAGCAAATTCTTGTTTGGTTAATTGTGAAACGAGTTGTTTTTCATCTAAATGGGCATATTGAATGACTTGATCGTATTTATAATCAGAGACTTTATATGGAAATAGTTCAACAATGTGCTTAACGTAATCTTTCACAGTTTGGTTTACAATTTTTCTGTCTTCAATATCTCCATAATATACATGATCACTTTGAACTAATTTTCCTTTATCAGGGTGAATAGATCCTGATAATAATCTACCTATTAATTTTTTAGAAGAACCTGGTTCACCGATAATACCTAAGGCCTCACCTTGATAAATATGTAGTGAGACATTATTTAAATCAATATCTTCAGCGGCGTATCCAAAAGGTAAGTACCATTTTTTAGTTTTTTTATTTCTATAATAATGAGTAACTTTAAGTAACTTTAAAACGATTGAACTTCCCATTTCTTTTCATCCTTCTATAATTTTAATAATGCAATTGGTAAACCTTCTTCGGGTTCGCTACTTTTAATTCTAAATCCCCAAGCGAATATACCTTTTAATCTTTCCACTTTAAAATATTGATCACTGCCATCATTTAATTGATAGATTCTGCCTAATTCAATTTTATTACGATCAACTAAATAACTTTCAGCTACAATTACTTTACTTTGATAAACGTCATATTCATTCAAAATACCGTTCATTTCTGCTTTTCTCATTTTTTCTTTATAAGTTTGTATTTCATGTCTTAATTCTGGCTCAGACATTTCACTCAATTTCTTCTGCTCCATTTTCAATACCACTTTCTTCTAATTTAGATTTAATTTTATCATATTTATAGCCTTTTCTCATAAGCGTTTCTATCGTTTTTCTTACTAGTTGTTGTCCTTCATATTTTCTTTGATGCTTTTGATATGTTTTTTCTAAATCAGTTTGTAACATATCGTCAAGTTGTTCTTCGTCCTGTGAAAAATCAAGTTCATCCATGGCTTGTTTGATTTTTTCTATCGTAAATCCTTTTTGCATTAAAGCAGTCATTGTTTTTTGTTTAACTTTTGAAGTTGGACCTTTTTTAGTTTTAATTACTTTACTCGCTACTTTGATGATATCTTCCATTGGTTGTTGTTCTATGTATAGAGCAGTATATTCATCTATAATATTAGTTTCAATACCAGCTTGATACAATTTTTGTTTATAAGTTTCAGGTCCCTTATCCGTTGTATTGATCATAGTGTTTTTCAAACTTTCAGCATAATCATAATGATCTATTAATTTTTCTTGGTAACAATAATCTATCACTTGTTGCAGCGCTTCTTCAGAAATATCATTTTTTATTAAATGTTGACGTACTTCTCTTTCAGTACGCTTTCTAAATGAAAGATATTGAATTGCTATATTTAAACCTCTTCGATAATGGTCATATTTTTGAATCTGCTCCATTTCTGCAGCTTCTAGTACTTGATCTTTCTTTAAATTAAATTTAACAAGTGTATCAATATCTATTCCCATCTCAAATTGATTATCGAGATATAGATTAAAACGTTCTTTGTTCTTCTTTTGTACTTCTAATTTAGTGATTTTAGGCATGATACACCTCCTCATAAACATTGTATATATCATATTATGACATAGTTCAATCATTAGCAATAAAGTCACGCTTTATAAAAATAAAACCCCTATCATATTTACAATGTTCAACATTACATAGTTACTGTAATTTATTCGTACTAACATTGCATATGATAGGGTAATTGTTATTGACCTAGTTGGGCCATTGCTTCCTCATATTGGTCATCGGATATATAATCAAGTTGTTTCATTTTTTCTAAATTGGTTTTAACTCTATTCGTAAAATTATCTGACATGTCATCAATATTATATACACTTGGCGCATTAACTTTGCTTGCTAAAATTGCGCTTTGTAATACACTAATTGTATTCAAATTTTGATTGTTTTTATTAGTTGTTGCGCCGAAGTAATGATTTGCTGCACCTTCAACAGTATATTGATTATCTCCAAAATATATATTATTTAAATAAAAACTAAGTATCTGATTTTTATCATATTGTTTTTCTACTTTATGTGCTACAAACAGTTCTTTTACTTTTCTTGTGAATGAACGTTCGTTGTCATAATAATAATTTTTAACAACTTGTTGTGTTATTGTACTACCACCTTGAACATCATGATCACTCAAAGTAGAAAATAAAGCTCTTGTTGTTCCTTTAAAATCAAAGCCATGGTGTTTATAAAATCTTTCATCTTCTAATGAAATAAAAGCACCTCTGACATATTTTGGCATTTGATCTGCCGAAACATAATCACTTTTATTTTCAATCGATTTTAAATCGTCTACATTAGCTCTCGATGATAAAAAAAACATTAATCCTAAGAATAATACTAATATAATCGCTAATGTAATAAGTATTTTTAAAAAGATACGTTTACTTTTCTTTTTTTTAGGTGGTTTCCCTATTGGTTGATAATAAGTATTATAGTGAGGTTCACGCATATCTCGTTGAGGGAATTCATTAGATTGTGCATATCTGTCGCTTCTTTTCATGCATTTACTCCTTTACTCAAACTCACTGTTATAATGTGAGTTTACCAGTAGTTGAAACCATTAGCTATAGTTTATAGTAAAAATCAGTCCCAAGGTGTACATATTTGACTATTATTTAATATATACAATTCACTCATTTATTACTTCCATATCAACTTTTACAAATAAAAAAGACTTATTGAACTAAATCAATAAGCCTTTAGATTTAATGTTTTATACTAAACAATCATTAGTCTTCTAATTGTTTTACGATTTCTCTATTGAAATCATCTAAATCATCTGGTGTACGACTTGTAACGATATTGTTATCAACAACTACTGATTCGTCTACAACGTGCGCACCAGCATTAGATAAGTCTTTACGTACATTTAATACTGCAGTTAATGTACGACCTTTTAAGTCATCAGTATCAATTAATACTTGTGGTCCATGGCAAATTGCAAATGCTGGAACATCATTAGAAGTAAAGTATTTAGCGAATGTACCAAATCTACCTTCTGCATCACCACGTAAATGGTCTGGTGCAAATCCACCAGGAATTAGAACAGCGTCATAATCTTCTGGTTTTGCTTCGCCGATACCAACTTGAACAGTTGCTTTTTCACCGTGTTTACCAACGACTTCTTCGTTAGCATTAGTGCCAATAACTACTGTTTCAAATCCAGCATTTTCTAATGCCTCTTTCGGACTTGTAAATTCTATATCTTCAAATTCATTTCCTAATAGAACTGCTACTTTTTTACTCATAATATGATCACCTTTCTATTGTGCGATTATATTTATTGTATTCACGTTTAAGTTTAAAGTTAAACATCTTGTACTAAATTTTTTAATCGTCACTAAAGTGTCATTAATTATGATTAGTGAATTATTTGGAAACTTGTTTTACTTTTTCTTCTAATTGATCTAGTAAACCAATCCATTCATCAATGTCTTCAACACGCACTTCATCAGGGTTTACATGATCAATATCCTCGATAAATTTGTTTAATCTCGTTTTGATTTGTTCTATAGTTTGTTGTTCACTCATTTAAAATAGAGCTCCTTTGAAATTTATTTTTGTTATATTTATCCTAACAGAATTTGACAAAAAGAGATATAATCTTAATAATGTTTACTGTACTTTTTACAAATTTTAAAGAGCTGACACAGGTTTTGAGGAAACGTGAAACATAGTATTTATAATATGGATATATTGAAAAATTTTAACTAGTATATATGTTCACAACTCCTCTTTGTCACACTCTTTTTAGGAGAAGTTTTAATGATAATAACAAATAAAAAACCTATTTCAATACACAATGATCCTTGGGAAGCTTATAACGATGTCATTGATAATGGCCAACTCACTTTAAGTAATATCGAATTTACAACAACCAATTTATGTAATATGAGATGCAGTCATTGTGCTGTTGGTTACACTTTACAAACTAAAGATCCAGATCCTTTACCAATGGATATTATATATCGCCGTTTAGATGAAATTCCAAATTTACGTACATTGTCTATAACAGGTGGCGAACCTATGTTTTCGAAAAAGTCTATTAAAAATGTAGTGAAACCACTATTAAAATATGCACATCAACGTGGGATATATGTACAAATGAACTCTAATTTAACGTTACCACAAGACCGATATCTTGATATTGCAGAATATATAGATGTTATGCATATTTCACATAACTGGGGAACCATTCAAGAATTCACAGATGTTGGCTTTGGAGCTATGAAAAAGCAACCGCCAATTAAAGCAAAATTAAAACTATACGAGCAAATGTTAGACAATGCAAGTACTCTTTCTGAACAAGGAATGTTTGTATCTGCTGAAACAATGCTCAATCAAAGCACATTACCTTACTTGGATAAAATTCATAATGAAATTGTTAATGATATGAAGTGTAGTCGACATGAAGTACACCCTATGTATCCAGCTGATTTTGCAAGCTCTTTAAATGTCTTATCTTTAAAAGAAATGAAAGAAGCGATACATCATTTATTAGATATACGTGACCAGGATACTTGGATGTTATTTGGTACATTACCTATTTATCCATGTATTAATGATGAAAACGATCAACAATTATTACAACGTTTAAGAGATGCAAAAAATGTCACAATGAGAAATGACCCTGATGGGCGTAGTCGTTTAAATGTAAATGTATTTACAGGTAATGTCATTGTTACTGATTTCGGAGATGAAAATGGTACTATTTCAAACATACAAAAAGACAGATTAACAGATGTATTTAATCAATGGCTCACTTCTGATTTAGCCCAATCTTTAAATTGTCATTGTTCTGAATATCATTGTCTGGGACCAAATGTGTTAGTGAAAAATATGTATTACCCTGATACTGATTTCCGCCAAAAAGAAATTGAAATGCATGCAAAACATATCTTTTCATAATTTATAATCATAATGCTTAGCAAACTAAAAAGACCTAATGAAAAATTTATAGTTTCATTAGGTCTATTTATATGCAATTCTAAATAAGCTTTTATCTAATTTTCAATATGTTGAATTTTAGATAAATACTCAATAGTGTTTTTACTTTCATCACGTCGTTCTTTGCGACGAGCGACACGTTGAGGAGCTGTTTCATGGAACCATTTTTCAACTTTATCTTCTGGATAAACTTGAGGAACGCGTACAGGTTTACCATTCTCATCTAAAGCTACAAAGGTTAAAAAGCTAAGTGCAGCTAATTTACGTTCTCCTTCAAAGACATCTTCAATAATAATTTGCACACAAATTTCCATTGAACTACTACCCGTATAAGAAACCATTGCTTCGTATGAAAGGATGTCCCCATTCTTGATTGGTAATAAGAAATCTACTGAATCTGTTGAGGCAGTTACTACTGAATTACCAGCATGTTTCACAGCAGTAATTGCTGCAATTTCATCTACATTTGCCATTAAAATACCGCCAAACATCGTATGAAGATGATTAGTATCTTGTGGATACACTTGACTTGTTTTAATACTTTTAGATTCAGACATTGCTTTTTTATTTACTTGTTCTTTAGTCATTCATATCTTCCTATCTCTCTATGAAATTTCCCTACTGTACTTGGTATTTACGACTTATTTTGCCCAATTTCCGTTTTCGAAAACGAGTTCTTTTGAGCTATCTTCTAAAATACCATAAATGGTTAAATCAGCACTACCTATCATGAAATCTTCATGAACATTTGAATCATTTAAACCACTTGCAATTTTTTCTTCAGTTGTCATTTCAGTTCCACCTTTAATGTTGAAACCGTAAGCAGATCCTAACGCTAGATGACAGGATGCATTTTCATCAAATAACGTATTATAAAAAATAGTGTTTCTATTTGAAATTGGAGAATCATCTGGTACTAGTGCTACTTCTCCCAATCTACGTGCACCTTCATCTGTATTTAATAAATCTTTTAAGACATCTTCGCCCTTTTCTGCTTTAAAATCAACAACAACTCCATCTTTAAATGTTAAAGTGAAACCGTCAATGATATTACCGTTAAAGCTTAATGGTAATTTATTTGTTACATAACCATTTACATTATTTCTATCTGGCGCTGTGAACACTTCTTCTGTAGGGATATTAGCAATAAATGCTTGTTGATTTCCATTTACATAGCTAGTAGCATCTTCCCATATATGTCCCTGTGGTAACCCTACAACTAAATCTGTACCTTCAGAAATATAATGTAACGCTTTATATTGTTTATCTTGCATTCTTTTAGCATGTTTACTTAAATTACTTACATGTGTTTTCCAATTTTCTACAGGGTCATTACCATCTACTCTTACTATATCAAACACTTCTTCTATAAATGTTTCATAAGCTTCTTCTACTGATTTATCAGGGTATACTCTTTGAGCCCATGCTTTTGATGGAAATGCTGCAACCACCCAAGGAAATTGATTTTTTTGGCTTGCTTCCATATATCCTTTATAACCTTTGGAATATTGCAATTGAAATGCTTTCAATTTATTAGAATCAATACCATTTAATAAATCTGGGTCTTCAGTTAATATTGCAAGGTTAGCAGCGCCTCTTTCTACATAATCCATACGTGCATTAACATCATAAGATTTAACTTCATTATTCTCAAAATGGTCTACAGTTTCGTATTCAAATTTCATACGTTTTAATTTTGGGTCTGAATAATCGACTCTTACATCTGATGCACCAGCTTTATATGACTCTTCTACAACTAGATGAGTTAATTCTAAAGCTTCGACAGATGAGCGTATAAATACTGGCTGTTTTTCTTGAACATTCATGCCTACTTTAACTAGTAGTTTGGCATACTGTTTCAATTTTTCTTGGTAGTTACTCATTTAGACTCCCCCTTTATTGTCTTAATTCTCCTAGTGCATCTGCAATAGCAGTCACTTCGCTAGGTGAAAATGAATCTTTTGAAGTTACAAATTGATGTATTTCTTTAATTTCATTTTGATCAGCATCTTTAAATTTATCAGGATCAATAAGCGCTTTATTAACTATATTTAACTTTTGTCTTATTTCGGTAATCATTTCTTCATTTGTAGTTTCCAAACTTCTCACCTCTTTACCTTAGTATTCTATCAAACTAACATAATTTATGGAACTTTAATAGAATTTGAAAAAATTTGCTTTCTAATTGTTTGAAGAACCAGTAAAATGGGGATATAATTACATAGTTTGGAGGAATTAATATGGTTGACGTAGCTTTCGTATGTCTTGGTAATATCTGCCGTTCTCCAATGGCTGAAGCAATCATGAGACAAAGACTACAAGACAGAGGTATAACTGGTGTCAAAGTTCACTCTCGTGGCACTGGAAAATGGAATTTAGGTGAGCCCCCTCACGAAGGGACTCAAAAGATTTTAAATACACACGGCATTCCATTTGATGGTATGATTAGTGAACTTTTTGAACCAACAGATGATTTTGACTATATTATTGCAATGGATCAAAGTAATGTAGAAAATATTAAAGCAATTAATCCTAGCATAAAAGGACAATTGTTCAAATTACTAGAATTTAGTAATATGAAAGAAAGTGATGTACCTGATCCATATTACACTAACAATTTCGAAGGTGTTTATAAAATGGTACAATCATCATGTGATAATTTAATTGATTACATCGTCAAAGATGCAAATTTGAAAGAGGGGTAAAATTATGGAAAACAAATTCATTCCTGGAGTATTATTAGGCGCTGTTATCGGTGGCGTAGCAACATTAGCTGATAAATCAACTCGTAATTCTTTAAAACAATCATTCTCAAATGTTAAAGAAGGTAAAAAATCTCAAAAACCTTCTAAAGTAAGTAGCATTAAAGATGAAGTTATGTACTGGAAAGATGTTATCGAAGAAATTCGTCGTAATAACCCAGAGTTAGAACGTTCTATTAAAGATGCAAAAGATACTTTTGTTAATAGAAAAAATGAACGTATTGGAAAATAATAGTTAATTATTAGATGAATTATGAATTAGAATTTTGTAATAATAAATCACTATTTCTTAATTAACTATTCAAATAGAGTGAAGATATTCAATAACTGTTATCCCACTCCATTGAAACGGGGGTGAGTTTAGAGGTTGAGCTATTAAATGATTTTTAGCTTATTGGTAACTAAAATTAGTCTCCAATAACCAAAAATTAACTCAACTTCATCTCACTCCCTTTCTTTACAATTTTAATTAAATTAAAATGTGTTTAAATATAATATTCAAATTATTAAAGGAGATTGTTATGTCAAAGAAAGAAAAAACAAGTTCCAACTTCCTTAATTCTGCTAAAGAATATGAAGATAACAAAGATCAACAAAATAGTGATAACAAAATTAAAGTCGATCGTACATACATTGAACCTCAAGAATTTCAATCTAAGACACCAAAAAAGAAGAATCAGGTATTCTTCCTTTCAAGATTAAACAAACCTGCAAAGTATACTAAAGATTCGAACTTTTTCTCTTATTTGGTATATAGAATTGGTAAAGACGATGCATCAGGTTTAGCAGCTCAAATGACATATCACTTTGTTCTTGCTATGTTCCCTATGCTCATTTTCTTATTGACTTTATTACCAGTTTTTAATATCGATCAAAGTCGTATTACTGATATGTTAAGTAGTGCACCATCAGAAACATCATCAATTATTAAAAGTGTTATAGGCGATGTTACTAAAAATTCAAGTGGCGGCTTACTATCTGTCGGACTGATCTTAGCAATATGGTCTGCATCAAATGGTATGACTGCCATTATGAATTCATTTAACGTTGCTTACGATGTTGAAGATAGCCGAAATGGTATTTTACTTAAGCTTTTAAGTGTTGTATTTACTATTGTAATGGGATTTGTATTTTTAATAGCTATGGCTTTACCTACCCTTGGTTCTGCTATTAGTCATTATTTATTCGGTCCATTAGGTTTAGACTCACAAATTAAATGGATATTTACTTTACTTAGAGTGGTATTACCTCTAATCATTATTTTACTATTATTTATAGTATTGTATTCGGTAGCACCTAATGTTAAAACTAAATTTCGTTCAGTATTACCAGGTGCAATATTTACATCAGTCATTTGGTTACTAGGTTCATTTGCATTTGGATGGTATATTTCTAACTTTGGTAATTATTCTAAAACTTATGGTAGTATCGCTGGTATTATTATTTTACTGATCTGGTTATACTTAACAAGCTTTATTATTATCATTGGAGCAGAAATTAATGCTATCATTCATCAACGTAATGTAATTAAAGGCGAAACACCTGAAGAAGCTGCTTTAAAACATGATGATAATAACCAAAATCATTATAATGAAGATACAACTTATGAATATAATGATAACCGTGAATTAGGTTCACAAGAAGATTATAATATCGATAAAGATGCTAAAGATAAGTACCAAGAAGATCAAAGTACAATTAAAGATAAAATTGTAGATAAATTTAAAAATAATGATTCAGAAGAGGATAAAAATTCTTAATTATTATATATTAAAGGCCAAGACGGATTGATGTTCATCAACCGCTTGGCCTATTTGTTTGTAAAATTTTATATCATGTAATAACTATCTTTATTGGATAAGATTATGTTGAAATGCATAAATTACAGCTTGTGTTCTATCTTGTACTTCTAATTTACTTAATATATTACTAACATGTGTTTTAACAGTTTTAATTGTAATATGTGAAGCACTGGCAATTTCCTGATTGGAATAACCTTTTGCAATTAATAATAAGATTTCCATTTCTCTTTCTGTTAACATTTCATATAATTCTGCACGTTTTTTCATTCTATTTCGCATTTTCACTAATACTTCTGGTTCAAAAACAGATTCACCATTATAAGTTTTACGAACCGCTTCAGCTATATCACTTGCACTAGTTGTTTTTAAAATATAACTATCTACACCTGCATCTAAAGCACGATAAACTTCTTTATCTTCAATAAAACTTGTTAACATAACTACTTTAATTTGTGGTAAATCTTTTTTTATTTCTGTTGTAGCTTCTACACCATCCATATCATCCATTAGTAAATCCATCAATATTAAATCGGGTTGCAATTCATGCGCTTTAGCTATTGCATCTTTACCAGATTCTCCTTCACCTACTACTTCAATGTCGGATTGTGTTGATAAATAACTTGATATCCCTATCCTAACCATTTCATGATCATCTACAAATAATACTTTAATCGCCATAAGAATCCTCCTTGTTCAATGGGGCTTTCACTTCTATACGTGTTCCAGAATCAGGTAACGAAACGATATGGAATGTAGCACCAATTTCTAATGCACGTTCTCTCATATTTTTTAAACCATAGCTTTGTTCCAATTTTTCATCTACATTAAACCCTTTACCATTATCTTGTATACGTAATAATAAATAATCTTGCTTATTAAATAGTTCAACCGTCACTCTAGTGCCATTAGAATGTCTTAATGTATTTGAAATGGCTTCTTGAGTAATTCTAAATAAATGATCTTCGATACCTTTAGGAACTTTAAATTCTTGTATTTCATGTACAACTTTCATCGGAACTTTCTTTTGAAGATCTATAACTAAATCTTTAATTCCTTCACCTAAGGACTTATCTTTCAACCCTAGAGGTCGTAAATGTAATAATAAAGCTCTCATTTCAAGTTGTGAATCTTGTACCATTTTCTCTAAAACGGGAATTTGTTGGTCTAATGGGGGTTCTAATTTAGTTTCTTTAATCGCTGATAACATCATACTCGCAGCGAATAATTGTTGACTTACTGAGTCATGTAATTCTCTAGCTAGACGTTGTCTTTCGTCTTCAATAATCTTTTTAACTTTTACATCGTTCATGTTGTAGTTTTCATTAGTTAAGTTTTGTGTTTTCATTCTTAATCGATGTAATTCCTGATTTAATGGTACAAGTGTATGATATATTTCCAGCGTTTCACTATATAATTCAATATTTTGGTCATTGATACCAACTGTTTCACCTTCAATAGATCGTTCTATTTGAGAATTAATCCAGTCATTCTGTTGATTAATTTTATAAGCTAAAACGGAACCTACAATGATACATAATAATATCACTATGATATTTAAAAATAAGAATACAGGTATGCCAAAAATCTGTGTATAGAACATACCTTGAAAATAGATGATGTTAACAAATACTTTATCAATAAATAAAAATGCGGTTAACATACTATACGTTAAAATGAGCATAGAGCCTATTGCTCTTATATAGTGATTCATCTATAAATCACCTCTACGTCTCCAATAAATGTTGATACGTAGACATTGACAGTGTAATTTTCTTCTTTAGTTTTCTCTTCAACATGTATATTATTATTCTCTATTTTATATGATTTTTCATTAACATATGCTGATCCATAAAATGCAGCTGCATGTATATTGATATTATAATTTAATGGTACGATCACTTGTACCTTACCTAATATATGTCTAACAACAATAGTATTATTATCTTTGATATTTGCTGCTTTTGTTAAATCAATATGAATGTCACCAATTCCATGTTGAATTTGGACATCTTCCCATTTATATACATAGACAGGTGTTCGTTGTTCTCCAAACCATTTCTGTTTAATGAATGCTGGAGATGACACTTCCTCTTCTGTTGCCGTTACTTTTAATGGTTTGAATTTAAAAATTAAGTATCTAACAATTAGCAATAATAAAAATATAAATAAAATGATAATCGTATATTTATTAGACAATAAAGTGAAAGCGATTAATAGTGCACCAATCCAAAATGCAAGCAAGCCCCTCACTTTATGAAAATATATATATCCTACATAAACTAGCACGCATCCTAATAGTAAAACGAGTAGGAACCCTATCTTTTCAAAGAATATATAATAAAAATTAGCAATAATCATTAATGCTGTAAAAACTATCAACAATTCTGTTGATATATATTTATGGGTCATGGTTCGCCACCTTTCTATGCCACAGCACTCATATAATGAATTAAATGACACTCTTTTTCAATAGTCATTTTTTCTTTTGTCTGTTCACTTATTTTAGTTTCTATTTGTGCATAATAAGCCTCAATATGATTTAAGTAATTTCTTAATGCTGCAATTTCATGATCATGTACTTCTTCTGCACATTGGATATTATATAAATCTGCTATATCTATATATTTATTTTCTAATGCTAAAGATATACTGTCAATTAACTTTTTGAGCTGTGCTCTCTTCCCATTTAAATATGCTATATAACTTTCAATACTTTTTATTTTTTTATCTAGTTTCATTTTATATTCATCGATATTATATCTTAATGACGATTTAAAAATGTGATTTAAATAATTCTCCATATAATTCATAGAACCACCTCACCATTGATTAGGTTCTATTATAAAACAATTCCGAAACCTTAAGTAATAGGCTCCGGAACCATATCGTATTAGTCCTTTAGTCCTAGATTAAATCATAATCATTTACTTTAATTATTTAAGGACTGTCTTAATTTTATATTAATTATCTATTTTTGTTGTTAGTAAAGGACCATCTTTAGTAACAATGACAGTATGTTCAATTTGAGCAACATAACTTTTATCACTTGTTTCAAATGCCCATTCATTTTTACCTTCAGTTACAAACGTAGCTTTAGATGAAATAAATGGCTCAACTGCAATGACAAGTCCTTCTTTTAATAATGTTTTATCTTTTGGATCATAGTAGTTCATGACATGATTAGGTGCTTCATGTAATGATTGACCTACTCCGTGACCTGTTAAATTCTTAATAACTGTTAAATCATTTTGACGCGCAGTTGCATGAACTGCTTTACCAATATTACTTAATTTCGTGCCTGGTTTCACTTTAGCCATTGCATTTTCAAATGCCATTGTCGCTACATCACATACCTTTTGTTTTAAAGGATCTGATGCTTCACCTACAACAAATGAAATGCCTGTATCAGCATAAAATCCGTTTTTTAGTGCTGATACATCAATATTAACTAAGTCACCTTCACGAATAATACGTTTCCCTGGAATACCATGAGCGACTTCTTCATTCACACTAATACATGTTTGACCTGGGAAGTTTTCGTCATGAATTGGTGCAGATAATGCGCCATGTTCTTCAAACAATTCTTTTGCAATATTGTCTAATTCTTTAGTTGTAATGCCTGGTTTAGTTTCAGCTTGCATTGTATCTCTTACTTTAGCGCAAATATATCCAATTTCTTTTAGAGCTTGTAGTTCTTCATCTGTTTTTACAATCATTTTTATCCCGTTCCTTTATATTTATATTCTATCTTATTATAGCAAAAATTTTTTGATATACTAAATATGAATGCATTATAAAGTATTTATTTTGTTTGTATAAGAAAGAGAATTTGAAAAAGCGATCTACGTTTTAAAAATTCCCTTTTTAAGGGGGACAACAACTTGAATGAAAAATGGTATAAACATATTATTGGTGCACGTACAATTAAGACAGGCTTAGCAACCTTCTTTACTACTGTGTTTTGTATGTTATTGAACTTAACACCAATTTTTGCCATATTAACAGCAATCGTAACCATAGAGCCTACTGCTAAAGCATCTATTAAAAAAGGCTATCGTCGTTTACCAGCTACAGTTATTGGAGCTTTATTTGCTGTTGTATTTACATTTATTTTTGGGGATCAATCACCGTTTGCATACGCCTGTAGTGCAACGTTTACGATATTGGCTTGTACTAAATTAAATCTACAAGTTGGTACAACAGTTGCTGTTTTAACTTCAGTTGCTATGATACCTGGTATACATGAAGCTTATGTATTTAATTTCTTTTCACGTTTATTAACTGCTTTAATTGGACTTGTTACTGCAGGACTTGTAAACTTTATGATTTTACCGCCTAAATACTATAGTCAATTAGAAGATAATCTATATAGATCTGAAGATAAAATGTATGACTTATTTAACCAACGTTGTCATGAGTTACTACTTGGACGATTTCAATCTGATAAAAGTAATAAAAAAATCATTCAAATTAGTAACTTAAACCAAAAAATTGACTTATTAACTGGATATCAACGTGATGAACTTACTTATCATCAAAATAAAGCCGAAGATTGGAAAAAGCTTAATAAACTAACTAGTAGGGCTTATACTAATAGATTATTAATGACACACCTAGCCAATATTATTTATTTACCTAAAGATGCCTATGTATTCTTTACTCCAGATGAAAAGTTAGCAATATTAAAAATAAGTACAAGTATTAGCCACATTCTATGTGATGGTACATTTAAGCGTGAACGTAAATCAGCTTCAACTTTAAAATCTTCAGTAAAACAACTTGAAGAATTCGATCAGAATCAAATTAAAAGTCATCTTATATATGAAATTTTATTAATCTATAAAATATTAGATCATCGCTATGCGTAAAAATATTTTCAAATGAAAGAGACTGGGACATAAATCCTAGAAAAATAGCCAGTCAATGAGTTTATCCAAAAAACTCATTGACTGGCTTCTTTATTTATAATACTTCGTATTATCGGCTCGCTTTCTTAGGGGACAGCTTCAGCCTGTAGTCTTCAGCTTGTCCTGTTCCCTTAAGAGTCTCGCCAAAATACATCGAATTTATATGTAATTTTACATCAAAACACTTTAAAAAATAAGGCCCTTTCGTATAATTTAATAAACATCACTAAACTAAATTAACGAGGTGCCTTATGTACAAAGATTATAACATGACTCAACTTACACTACCAATGGAAACTTCAGTTCTTATCCCCACAAATGATATGTCACGACATGTTTTAATACTTATTTATTTTTGTTTGCACGATCAATTAAAACTTGTTTAGCCGCTTCTTCTTCTGTGTTGTCTAATTGTTTTGGTTCAAATGGAATACCTTTTCTTTCACAGGCTTTCTCTAATAGGTAATCAGTGATTTCATGATTTTTAGGTAAAATCGGACCATGTAAATATGTTCCCAATAAGTTCTTATAATGAATACCTTCTTGTCGATCTGTATCATTATTACCGTATCCATGTGTCACATGTCCTAAAGTACCAAAATTATGGAATGTTCTACCGCCATGGTTTTCAAATCCTACAATTGTACCAAATGTATCACTTTCTATAATAATATCTCCAGTTAAGCGATCTTCTTTGGATTCAGTATAAAAGTCTAAAATGCCTAAACCATCAAGTTCTGTCCCATCAGGTGTAATATATTTTGTTCCTAAAAATTGATAGCCACCACAAATTGTCAGACCTGGCATACCATCTTCAATTGCTTCTTTCAGTGGTGTTTTAATTTTACTTAATTGTTTCGTTGCTAGTGATTGTTCACGATCACTTCCCCCACCGATAAAGAAGATATCACAGTCATCAAATGTAACATTGTCTGTTTCATTGATTTCAACAACTTTAAGCTGAATATCACGTTTTTTAGCTCTCATTTTTAATGCGATAATATTACCTATATCGCTATATAAGTTTAATTTATCAGACATAAAATGATAAATTGTCAATTCATGCTTCATTATGATTGTCCTCCTTCAAAAGAACGATTCAATTGTTCTAGCATTGGTGATAATGAAGTATAGTTTGGAATGGCAACAGTAAATCCTGTGTAATCCATTGTTTTAGCAGTTGCTTTATAAATATCTCTTTCAAGTACTACTGGAACATCTACTTCTGCTAATTTCAATCTTAATTGTAATTCTTCAGCACGATTTCCTGTTACTATGATAGCTTCTATATCTTGATTACTTAACTTCTCAAAATCAGCATCATATATCCAAGAAGTGTCTCGACCATCTGCAGCATTGTCATTTAAACTAATAACATACACTTTACGTCCTTCTAATTGTTCACCTACTGATAAGCTAGCATTCATTCCAGCTGGATTTTTCGCTAAGTTAATCATTGCTTCTTTTTGGTTCAATGAGAAGTATTGCATACGTCCATTGTCAGAGGTATATGTTTCAAAACCTTTTTGAATAGATTCATCATTTAAACCAAGTTCTCTTAAAACAGTATATGCTGCTAGCGCATTATAAGCATTAAAATCCCCTGCTATTTTCATATTAAATGACGTTTCACCAATATTTAATTTAAGGAATGGTGAAGTTTCAAATGAAGTCACTTCATATTTAGGTTGTTCACGCTTAAATCCGCATTCACAATGATAATGACCGATTTGATTGTAATGGATATAATCGTATTCAAGTAAACGACCACAATTTGGACAATATCTACTTTCGTTCATAGTACTTTGTTCAAATTCATGTGCGTGTGCTTTCATGCCATAATAAACACGTGTTTCACTAGCAATTTTAAGACGACTAACAAACGGGTCATCGGCATTTAATAATAATTTGATACCTTTATCGCTAATTGATTTAGCAATATTGTTAACCATGATGTCTATTTCACCAAATCTGTCCATTTGGTCTCTAAAGAAGTTGGTAAATACCATCATTGACGGCGTTACTTCTTTAAGTACTCGTGGTATTGATCCCTCATCTATTTCAATAATTGCAATTTTTGTTTGCTTTGTTGTTTGCATAATAAAGGCGGATGTAATTCCTGCTGCCATGTTCGCACCTTCATTGTTATGGATAATATCGATATGATTGGCTTTTAATGTGTGTCCAATTAAGTTAGATGTCGTCGTTTTTCCGTTAGTACCACTAATAAATACAATATCATCTACTTGTTCGGCTAATTTTCTTAATATGTTTTGATCGACTCTACGTGCGATTTGACCTGGTAAGTCAGTTCCATTTTTACCCACGGCTCTACTTGCCTTACGCGCTAACTTCGCTAAATGGGTTGCAGTCCATTGTCTCATTTGTTTCCTCCCTATTACTATTCACTCGCATAATTATAACACGCAGAGGGTATAACTAAAAAGATTCTCAATTAAAAAGATAAAAATGCACCCTAGATTATAATAATTATTATTTACGAATGAGAATAAGTTTGTTATACTCAGTTTAGTTAGTAAGGAAAGTAATTAAATTATTTAATATGAGGTGAATAAAAATGTTAAACAAAGAACTTTTAGATGCATTAAATGAACAAATGAATCATGAGTATTTTGCTGCTCACGCATATATGGCGATGGCATCTTATTGCGATTCAGAATCATATGAAGGTTTCGCAAATTTCTACATTCAACAAGCAAAAGAAGAAAGATTCCATGGTAAAAAAATCTATGACTACATTAATGATCGTGGTGGTCATGCTAAATTTACAGCATTACCAGCACCTAAAGTTGATTTCAATTCTATTTTAGAAACATTTAAAGATGGTTTAGCTCAAGAACAAGATGTTACAAAACGTTTCTATAATTTATCTGAAATTGCACATAGAGAAAAAGACTACGCTACTATTTCATTCTTAAATTGGTTCTTAGATGAACAAGTTGAAGAAGAATCAATGTTTGAAACACACATCGATTATTTAAATCGTATCGGCGACGATTGCAATACTTTATATCTTTATGAAAAAGAACTAGCAACACGTTCATTCGACGAAGAATAATACAATTAGGTTTTATTGAACTCTAAAAGTTATTTTTTAATAGTTGAATAATAACTAAAAGGTTTGTTTCCTAACTTATTTAGGAGACAAACCTTTTCTTTTTTGAGGAGGTTGTGGTGCTTTCCTTATTACTTCTTTAATTGGTTGTTCTACATAAGTGATATGTGTCATTTTGGTATAGACCATCTATTCATCCTTATCCTATTTTAATAACTATTAACTCATCTCTTTCTCTAATTAAAAATATGTTTTATGAAGTCTGATTTATTATGATTTAAACTCATTTTGATGTAAAGTAAATGATATTAGTCATGTATTAAAGGAGTTGTCATATACAAAATGAAAAATGCATTTGTTGCGTTGGACTTTGAAACTGCTAACGGTAAACGTACTAGTATCTGTTCAGTAGGTATGGTCAAAGTCATCGATAATAAAATTACAGAATCATTCCATACATTAGTTAATCCAAATGATTACTTCTCGGAACAAAATATTAACGTTCATGGTATTCACCCAGAAGATGTAGCCTCTTCTCCTGATTTCGCTTATGTATATCCATATATGATGCAATTTATAGAGGAACTTCCCGTAGTTGCACATAATGCAGCATTTGATATGAATGTATTACATCAAAGTATACAATCAATTGGATTAGAAACACCCCATCTTACCTATTTCTGTTCATATCAATTGGCCAAACGCACGGTTCAATCTCACCGATATGGATTGAAACATATGATGGATTTTTATAAGTTAGATTTTCACGGTCATCATGATGCATTAAATGATGCTAAAGCTTGTGCTATGATTGCATTTCGATTATTAAAACACTATGATGATTTGTCTAGTATGTTAAATATTTATGGTAAAGATTTAAAAGATAAAGGCTAATAATGAAGTATTTTACTTACATTACTAGCCTTTATAAAAAGTCATATATTGTCATATTTCGATAAGCTGATTGTTCTAAATTTCCTACTGTTACACCAATTAATCGAATTGGTATATCAGGATCTTTTAATTCTGTATAAAGCGTATATGCAATATTATATATATCAGTCTCTGAATTAACTGGATCTCTTAGACTTGTCTGCTTTGAGAGTGTTTCATATTGGTATGTTTTAATTTTAACTGTCACCGTTTTTCCGGATTTTTGTAATTTATTAAGTCTCTCTGCTGTTTTCCCTGATAATTCCCAAACCTTTCTCAAGATTTCATCATCATCATTTACGTCTGTTGCAAAAGTACGTTCAGTTCCAACTGACTTACGTATTCTTGTAGCTTTCACCTCATTGTAATCTATACCTCTTGCCTTATTATATAGACCTCGTCCTCTCTTACCAAATAAACGTATTAATTCAAACTCATCCTTATTATATAAATCTTGCCCTGTAAAGATATTATTATTATGCATAACCTTTTCAGATGCTTTACCTACTCCTGGAAATTCTCCTATGTCCAAATTCATTAATATATCGTGAACGTTGTTATAATCTATCACTGTAATACCATTCGGTTTATTCATACCACTTGCTAATTTAGCTAAAAATTTATTATAAGAAACTCCTGCTGAAGCAGTTAATTCTGTTTGTTCTAAAATATCTCTTCTAATGAAATTAGCAATTGTTGACGCAGGCAAATCTGGTCTAACTAGATGTGTTATATCTAAATACGCTTCATCTAATGACATAGGTTCAACTATTTCAGTATAACTACGAAATATATCCATTATTTGTTTAGATGCTTCTCTATATGCATCAAATCTACTCGTAACATAATAACCATTCGGGCATAATTTATGCGCTTGAGACATGGGCATAGCTGAATGTACACCGTATTTTCTTGCTTCATATGATGCTGTGGAAACTACACCCCTATTACTTGCTTTGCCACCGACGATCACAGGTTTTCCTTTTAATTTTGGATTATCTCTCATTTCAACTTGTGCAAAAAAGTAATCCATATCAATGTGTATAATCCTTCTTTCTTCCATGTATTCACCGCCTTTCGTTCACTATTATCTATTACTCTCATTATAAATTGTAAGACAACATTTCACGAACTTCATGCTTTGTTTTACAAAACAAAAATACCACCTCCTCAAATTAGAGGGGCGGTATTATACCTTTTTCATTATTCATGATGCATTTCATTAGGTTTATGTTGGTATAAATATAAACCTTCATCGTATTTTTGAATATATTTAAATTTACTAGCAAGTGCAAGGGAAACTAATAAAATATCAAATACACAATAACCAACGTGAATACTAAACATAAATATTAATGATGAGTAGGCATATGTGCTAATAAGTACTAACAATATAGAACTAATGATAATTAATGGAGCTAACATGATTATGCTAAATTGCCATCTATTAAAGCAACTTTCAGTATATTGCAATATCATTGTTCCCTTTTTATATTTCAATTGAGGCTTTTCACCTTTAGAAAATAAAATGAATAAAATATGATGTATAAATTCATGAACAATTAATAAAATCACAAATCCCGCAAAACCATAAACTAGATTTAATAAAATATTTTGTTCTATAATATGAGTTATTTTGTAAGCCCATTTATATGTAAATAAAATAACAAACATAACTAGTACTATTTGCATTAATACAAAACGACGTAAGTTTATTTTATCTGGAAACAAATCAATTTTATGCACAACCAACCCTCCATTTATCTCTAAATTTAACATTAGTATACAACGTTTAATAGCGATACTAAAGCTATTTTCAAGAAAGTAAGTTGCTTGTAATATAATTTTAATAATCGTCTTTATATAGCAATCAACAATAGTTAAAACAGACTATTTTCTTTCAAATAATGCAACTGTTTCTATATGAGTCGTTTGTGGGAACATATCTACTGGAGTGATTTCTTTCAAATCATATTGTTGACTAAGTAATTGTGCATCACGTTGTTGCGTAGACGGATTACAAGAAATATATACAATACGCTTAGGATTTAATTCTAATAACGTTTTAATGAAAGTTTCATCGCAACCTTTTCTTGGTGGATCGACCATTACTACATCTGGTCTTATTCCTTCTGCTTTCCATTTTAGAATAACTTCTTCTGCTTTCCCACAGACAAAAGTTGTATTTTCTAATTGGTTTATAGTCGCATTTTCTTCTGCGTCTTTGATTGCAGATGGTACGACTTCTACACCATAAACGTGCTTAGATTTTTCTGCCATATATAAACCAATTGTTCCTATACCACAATACGTATCCAAAACAATTTCATTGCCCGTTAACTGGGCATATTCTAAGGCTTGATTATATAGTTTTTCAGTTTGATGTGAATTAATTTGATAGAAAGATTGATCGCTAATATTAAATGTTATTTCACTTAGCTTATCTTCAATTTCATCAGTACCATAAAGTGTAATAGATTTACGCCCCATAATAACATTTGAATGTGCATCGTTGATATTTTGTTTAATACTTGTTACATTTGGATGCAATTTAACTAACGCTTCTACTAATTGATTGGCTTGATTGAATGCTTTGCCATTAGTAACTAATATAATCATCATTTGATTTGTATAATGACCTGTTCGTACAACCAAATGACGTAGTAAACCTTTTTTAGTCTTTTCATTATAAACACTGATATTAAGTTCAGATATGAGTTGTTTTACATCATTCATAACTTGTTGATGTTTCTCATCTTGAATTAAGCAACTATCCATGTCAATAATGTCATGGCTACGTTGGCGGTAAAACCCCATTATAGGTTTTTTATTATTATTTAAACCAATTGGTATTTGTGATTTATTTCTATATCTCCACGGGTCTTCCATTCCAACAGTATCGTGTATAACTGTATCGTTAAATGACCCTTTTCGATGAAATAAATTGATGACTTGCTCTTTTTTCATTGTGAGTTGCGCTTGGTACGTCATATGCTGAAGCTGGCATCCGCCGCATTTATCATAATAAACACAAGGGGGTTCTACACGAGAATCACTCTCTACAATTACATTCAGAAGTTTACCTATCGCAAAATTTTTCTTCACTTTAATAATTTTGTATTCTATTGTTTCGTTAATTAAGGCATTAGGAACAAATATAGGATATCTATCAATTTTGACAACACCATGTCCTTCATGAGTTAAATCTAACACTTGGCCTGTTTTTATTTCATTTTTCTTTAATGTTTCCAATTTCTTTCCCCCACATATGAAAAGGCTAGGACATGTTATTTTTACTATCCTAACCTTGTGTTAATTTCATATTTATTATTATTTGTCTTCATTCTGTTGATGATCTTCTGATTTTAACTGTGGTGTTACTGTTGGTTGATCAATTAATTCTTCATTATGAATGTCATGAGGTGTAAATACATCAATATGTCGTTCTAAATTCAAGAAGTTTGCTGGTAATTTACCACCATATTCGCCATCAACATTAAGTTGCATATCTGTAAACGATGAAATATTGATTGATTTTGCTTTTTCATATATTACTTTAGGATGTTTTGTATGTTCGCCTCTTGATGCTAAGGTCATGATATGCCCTAATTCTGCTAGGTTAGCTTTTTCAACAATAATTAATGTGTAATAACCATCGTCTAATTTTGCATCAGGAACTAATTTTTCAAATCCTGCCATAGAATTTGTTAAACCTAATAAGAATAATAATGCTTCACCTTGAAAGACTTTATCATCATATTCAATGCGTATGTCAACAGCCTTCATTTGTGGTAACATTTCGAATCCTTTAATGTAATAGGCAAATGATCCTACGATTGACTTTAATTTACTAGGTGTTTCATATGATACCTGTGTAAGTTGGCCACCTGCTGCTAAATTGATAAAATAACGATTGTTCATTTTACCGATATCAACTTTAGTACTATGACCTTCAATAATCACATCTAAGGCACCCATAATATCATTTGGTAAATGTAAGGCACGTCCAAAATCATTTACTGTACCCATAGGTATAATACCCAATCTAGGTCTATTAGGTTGTTCTGCAATACCATTTACAACTTCATTTAAGGTTCCATCCCCACCAGCAACAATTAAGATATCATAATTGTTATCGAGTGCACGTTCTGCTTCAAGCGTCGCATCACCTTCACGCTCTGTTGCATAGGCACTAGTTTCATATCCAGCTTTTTCTAATTTTATTAAAACATCAGGTAACATTCGTTTAAAAAGTTCTTTACCAGATGTCGGGTTATAAATAATTCTTGCTCGTTTTCTCATATCATATCCCTCGACTTCATATACTCATATTCAATATTAAATGATTTACTCACGAGTTAAAAGTATTTTTTAGAAAAACTTGGTACTTTAGTACCTTAGTTTTTCTTATGCATTAGCTTTAGCTAAGGCGTTCCTCTATTTTCTTAGCAATTTATTGCTTAGAAGTTCTTATGCATTAGATTCAGCTAAGGCGTTCCCTAGATTTCTTGGTACTTTAGTACCTTAGTTTTTCTTATGCATTAGATTCATCTAAGGCGTTCCTCTATTTTCTTATGCATGAACTTTAATTCAAATGTTATTTTATGTACCTAATAGCTTTAACTATTAGGTAAGTCATACTAATTTTGCTTTGCAAAAAAGTATGGCTTTGTATGAATGAACTTTAATTCAGTCGTTCTTATATATATCTATTAACTAAGTCATCACTCTTCATTCTACAAAAAGAAACACTAAAAAACTCCTACAACAATTAGTTTACACTAATCGTTATAGGAGCAAAAATCAAACCTATTATCTTTTATCTAATTCTTGTTTTAATAATTGATTTACTTTTTGAGGGTTAGCTTGACCTTTTGAAGCTTTCATAATTTGTCCTACTAAGAAGCCCATTGCTTTACCCTTACCATTTTTATAATCTTCTACTGATTGTGGATTATTATCTAATGCTTCATTAACAAATTTTAATAAAGTTGCTTCGTCAGAAATTTGAACTAAGCCTTTATCTTCCATAATTTGTTTAGCGTCTCCACCATTTTCAGCTAATTCTGGGAAGACTTTTTTAGCAATTTTACTGCTCATTGTTCCGTCTTCGATTAATTTAATCATACCTGCTAAGTTTTCTGGAGTTAATTTAGTATCTAGTAAATCAACTTGATTTTTGTTCAAGTATTCGTTTACGCCACCCATTAACCAGTTTGAAGTTAATTTTACATCTGCTCCATGTTCAATTGCACCTTCAAAGAAATCAGACATTTCTTTTGTAAGTGTTAATACATGTGCATCATATTCGGGTAATCCTAAATCATTAACATATTTAGCTTTACGTTCATCAGGTAATTCTGGAATAGTTTGACGAACACGTTCTTTCCACTCATCATCAACATATAAAGGTACAATGTCTGGTTCTGGGAAGTAACGATAATCGTCAGATCCTTCTTTTACACGCATTAAAATTGTTTTACCAGTTGATTCATCAAAACGACGTGTTTCTTGGCCAATTTCTCCACCATTTAATAATTCTTCTTCTTGACGTTTTTCTTCATACTCTAAACCTTTACGAACATAGTTAAATGAGTTTAAGTTTTTCAATTCAGCTTTTGTACCGAATTCTTCTTGACCATAAGGACGTAAAGAAATGTTAGCATCACAACGTAATGAACCTTCTTCCATTTTACAGTCAGATACGCCAGTATATTGAATGATAGAACGTAATTTTTCTAAATAAGCATATGCCTCTTGTGGAGAACGAATATCTGGTTCAGACACAATTTCAATTAATGGTGTACCTTGACGGTTTAAATCAACTAATGAGTAACCATCTTTATGTGTTGATTTACCAGCATCTTCTTCCATGTGTAAACGAGTAATACCAATACGTTTCGTTTTTCCGTCTACTTCGATATCAATGTACCCATTTTCACCAATTGGTTCATCAAATTGAGAAATTTGATATGCTTTTGGATTATCTGGGTAGAAATAGTTTTTACGGTCAAATTTAGAATTAGTTGCGATATCCATATTTAAAGCCATTGACGCACGCATTGCCCAATCTACTGCTCTTCTATTTACAACAGGTAATACACCAGGGTATGCAAGGTCAATTACATTAGTATTTGAGTTAGGTTCTGCTCCAAAATGCGCTGGTGATGGAGAGAACATTTTTGAGTCTGTTTTTAGCTCAACGTGAACTTCAAGTCCGATAACTGTTTCAAAATGCATTATTTCCACTCCTTATAATTTTTCATAAGCGTCATGTAAGTTGAATTGTGTTTCATATTGGTATGCAACACGATATAACGTCTTTTCATCGAACGGTTTACCTATAAATTGTAATCCAATTGGGCGTCCGTTTGATTGTCCACAAGGAACAGAAATACCTGGTAAACCTGCTAAGTTAACTGGTGTTGTTAATAAGTCATTAGCATACATTGTCAATGGATCGTCAATTTCGTCACCTAAATCAAATGCAGTTGTTGGTGCTGTTGGTCCTACTACAACATCATAATTTTCGAACACTTTATCAAAATCATTTTTAATTAAAGTTCTAACTTTTTGTGATTTTTTATAATAAGCGTCATAATAACCTGAACTTAATGCAAATGTACCTAAGAAGATACGGCGTTTCACTTCATCACCGAAACCTTCTGATCTAGACATTTTGTATAATTCTTCAAGTGATTGTGCTTCTTTTGAATGATAACCATAACGAATACCATCAAAGCGAGCTAAGTTAGCTGATGCTTCTGAAGATGCAATTACATAATATGATGGTATACCATATTTAGTATTTGGTAATGATACTTCTTCTACTTCAGCACCTAGTGATTTTAATGTTTCTACAGCATTTTTAACTGATTTTTTAACATCTTCACTAACACCTTCACCTAAATATTCTTTAGGTAAAGCTACTTTTAAGCCTTTAATATCTTTACCAATTTCAGAAGTGAAGTCTACATCATCAACTGGTGCACTAGTAGAGTCATTAGCATCTATTCCAGAAATTGCTTCTAAAACTAAAGCATTATCTTTAACATTACGTGTTAATGGTCCAATTTGGTCCAATGAAGATGCGAATGCAACTAGCCCAAAACGTGATACACGACCATAAGTTGGTTTCATACCTACGATTCCACAGTATGAAGCTGGTTGACGAATAGAACCACCAGTATCTGAACCTAAACTAAATGGTACTAATCCTGCTGCTACAGCTGCTGCTGAACCACCAGAAGATCCACCAGGTACAGCTGAGTGATCAAATGGATTTACAGTTTTCTTGAAATAAGATGTTTCTGTTGAACCACCCATCGCGAATTCATCCATATTTAATTTACCAATTAATACAGCATTTTCATTATGCAATTTGTTCATAACTGTAGATTCATAAATTGGTACAAAACCTTCTAACATTTTGCTTGCACAAGTAGTTTCTAAATCTTTTGTGATGATATTATCTTTAATTCCCATTGGGATACCAAATAACTTACCTTCCATTTGGTCTTTCTCTTGTAATTCATCTAATTCTTGTGCTTTTTTCATTGCGTTTTCTTTATCTAAAGCTAAGAAAGATTTAATTGTTGGATCTGTTTCTTCAATTGCATCATAAATATCACTAACTATTTGTGATGGCTTAATTTCTTTATTTTTAATTAAAGTTAATAAATTCTCAACAGACTCATAGCGAATACTCATCTTAAGCGTCCTCCTCATTCATGATGGCTGGAACTTTAAATTGTCCATTTTCAGTTTCTTTTGCATTTTTTAATGCTAATTCTTGAGGAATGCCCTCGATAGCTTTATCTTCACGTAATACATTTTGTAAATCTAATACATGATATGTTGGTTCTACACCTTCTGTATCAGCACTATCATTTTGTTTAGCAAAATCTAAAATACTTTCTAATGTATTGGCCATTTCATCCGTTTCTTCAGGAGAAATTTGAAGTCTGGCTAAATTAGCTATATGTTCAACTTCTTCACGTGTTACTTTAGTCATTAAATAAAAGCCTCCTTATTACTCATTCATCACTAAATTGTATCAAATATTCATTTAAAAATCTAAGCATTTATTGATTGAGAGTAATTTAAATAACTCATTTCATATCTTAGGTTGATATTTATTCAAATATTGGAGTGAAATAAACTCGAACCACATCGATTGTTAATTGTGTTTTTGTTACTTATTTATAAATAAAAGCATATTTATTGAAAAAATATCACTAAGTATATCTTTGGATACATTATTATGCATAATTAATAAACAATAAACAACACACATTTATTAAAGTATCCTCTTTACATAAAGCACTTAAAGTTGATTAAAAACAAAATTTTATTTTTTCACTTTTCTAAACATTTAACTATAATGTATAATATTACATGTGACACAAATAAATACTTATATAAGGGAGTGTTTAAAATGCTATATTTGGGGACAGCACTTAATCAGCAAGTGAATGCAAATTGGCAAACCTATATTATGATTGCCATTTACTTCATTATTTTACTTATTATTGGGTTTTATGGTTACAAACAAGCTACTGGTAATTTAAGCGAGTTTATGTTGGGCGGTCGTAGTATAGGACCTTATATCACTGCATTATCTGCAGGAGCTTCTGATATGAGCGGTTGGATGATTATGGGGTTACCGGGGTCGGTATATAGCACTGGTTTATCTGCGATGTGGATAACAATTGGATTAACACTTGGCGCCTATATCAATTATTGGGTCGTTGCACCTAGGTTAAGAGTTTATACAGAAATAGCGGGAGATGCTATCACCCTTCCAGATTTCTTTAAAAACAGATTAAATGACCAACAAAATATCATTAAAATTATTTCAGGTTTAATTATTGTTATATTTTTTACGTTATATACGCACTCTGGATTTGTTTCAGGTGGAAAGTTATTTGAAAGTGCGTTCGGCTTAAATTATCATTATGGATTAATACTTGTAGCTATTATAGTAATTTTCTACACTTTCTTTGGAGGATACTTAGCCGTATCAATTACAGACTTTTTTCAGGGTGTTATTATGCTAATCGCCATGGTTATGGTACCAATTGTTGCGATGATGCAGTTAAATGGTTTAGATACTTTTAGTAGAGTTGCTGAAATGAAACCTACTAATATGGATATTTTTAAAGGGACAACAGTAATTGGAATTATTTCCTTATTTTCATGGGGCTTAGGCTATTTTGGACAACCTCATATTATCGTACGTTTTATGTCTATTAAATCACATAAATTATTACCTAAAGCAAGACGTCTAGGTATTAGTTGGATGGCTATCGGACTTTTAGGAGCAGTAGGCGTTGGATTAACAGGTATTGCATTTATATCAGAAAGAAATATAAAAATGGAAGATCCAGAAACGTTATTTATTATTATGAGTCAAATTTTATTCCACCCACTTGTTGGCGGATTTTTACTTGCTGCAATTTTAGCAGCCATTATGAGTACTATTTCTTCACAATTATTAGTTACTTCAAGTTCTTTAACCGAAGATTTTTATAAACTTATTCGCGGTGAAGAAAAAGCAGCTACTCATCAAAAAGAGTTTGTAATGGTTGGTAGATTATCAGTATTAATTGTTGCCATTATTGCAATTGTCATTGCGTTGTACCCAAATGACACTATTCTTAATTTAGTTGGTAATGCATGGGCTGGCTTTGGTGCATCATTTAGCCCGTTAGTATTATTTTCATTATATTGGAAAGATTTAACTAGAGCTGGTGCAATTAGTGGAATGATTAGCGGAGCATTGGTAGTTATTATTTGGATTGCTTGGATTAAACCTCTAGCTTCTATCAATGAATTATTAGGTATGTATGAAATCATTCCTGGATTTATAGTAAGTGTCATCGTTACTTATGTCGTAAGTAAATTAACAGCTAAACCAGGTGACTTTGTAAATAACGATTTAGCTAAAGTGAAACAAATTGTTAAAGAAAAATAGAAACTAATATATTAGGGTCCGAGAACTTTATATCTCGGACCCTAATTTTTAGTTAAATTTAATTATGGTAAATGTGTACTTCTGGTTCTTTATCGTCTTTATTTTTACTAATCAATGCGCGCGGATTATTACCATCTTTAATTCTAATTTCATATTCATCTATATTATCAAAATATTTCTTAGCCTGTTCTGTAACATATTGAGTAATACCAATTGTCTCAGCTTGACCGTAATAATCTATTGGTAAGTCAACTGTTAATTGTTTTGCTTTTTTATCAACAAATTTTACTTTACCTACTGCTTGAGTAAAGTTAGAAAAGTAAGATTGTAAATTATCATTAAATTGTTTGAAATTATTATTTAATGATTCATCATAGTCAGCCGCTGTTGAAGATGGTAATAGAGCAGTTTTTTCATTGATTGATTTCCAATCATTGATTTTAGTTTGACCATCATCTGCAGTCGCACCTGCTATAAATTCTCCAGGTGTGATAGATTCCTGACTACTTTGTTTATATATAGCGCAGTGAATTGGAATATCTTTTAAATCACTGTTTTCTCTTAATCTTGATAACATTTCACTTGCCATTGCCTTACCTTGCTTTTCTATTTCTTTGTCATCTAATTTTTTACTATAGGTTTCACCGTCTTTTTCCTTTTGGTAATAATATTTGCTATTCATTGCTAAACCAATCGTCATACCTTTAATGTTCTTACCTTTTGAATCGCTATTACCATAGAAATCTTGTTCTAAAATATTGGATAAATATGCTGGTGACTTTTCTGCTATTTTAGTTGGATCTGTTTCCCCTTGGTGAGAAGGATTAAGCCCTAAGTTTTCATTAGCTTTTTTCTTTTTCTTTTCCTTCTCACTCATGTTATCTATTTCTTTTTTAGTATATTTAGGATCCAAATATGCATTAATCGTTTTTTTATCTAAAAATTGTCCATCTTGATATAAGTATTTATCTGTTGGAAAGACTTCTTTACTTAGTTCTAATAGTCCAGATTCGAAACCTTCACTATTATAACTATTTGCCATATTATCTTGTAAAAGGCCACGTGACTGACTTTCTTTAAAAGGCAAAATAGTACGATAATCATCGCCTTGAACATTTTTATCCGTAGCTACTTGTTTCACTTGTGATGAATGACTATCTTTTGATTGATTTGTGTCTTGATCTGACTTTTTGTCTTTATCATTACTGCATGCGGTTAGAATAAAAATTGTCGAGATAAGTAAAATTATTGTTCTCTTCATCGACGTACCTCACTCATTATTGATTTCCTTTTGTTTTGTCGCAAATTCATCTTCAGTCCAAATTTCTGTTCCAAATTTTTCAGCTTTAGTTAGTTTAGAACCTGCATCAGCACCAGCAATAAGTAAATCTGTACTTTTGGTTACACTATTAGTTACTTTGGCACCTTGCATTTGTAACCATTGTGATGCTTCATTACGTGTCATTTGTTCTAATTTACCTGTTAATACAATCGTTTTACCACTAAATTCTGGATGCCCTTCAATTTCTGTTGTTTTGACACCTTTGTATGTCATATTAACATTTTTATCTTTTAGTTTTTGAATTAATGCACGAATATCTTCATTATCTAAATAGGTAACAACAGATTGAGCTAACTTATCGCCTATATCATGGATGCCTACAAGTTCTTCCTCTGTTACTTCAATTAGTCGATCCATTGTTTCATATTTCTCGGCTAATACTCTGCTTGCTTTAACCCCAAGATGTCTAATACCTAAACCAAATAATAAATGTTCTAGAGATTGTGATTTTGCTTTATGAATTGCTTCAAGTAAATTTTCAACTTTTTTACTTCCCATGCGTTCTAGTGGTAATAAATCATCTTCAGTTAAATAGAATATATCAGCAACATCTTTAATTAAATTATTTTCATAAAGTTGTTGAATAATCTTTGTTCCTAATCCGTCTATATTCATTGCTTGGCGAGATACAAAATGAATTAGTCCTTCGATGAGTTGTGCCTGGCATTTAGGGTTAATACATCTTAAAGCTACTTCCCCTTCTATCCTTACAAGTTCATGATTACAACTTGGACAATGTGTTGGCATATGATAAGTTTTGGCATCATCTGGTCGACGATCTAAAATACTTTTTACAACTTCTGGAATAATATCGCCAGCCTTTTTGATGACTACGCTATCGCCAATTCTTATATCTCTTTCATGAATTAAATCTTCATTATGTAATGAAGCTCTTGAAACTGTAGTTCCCGCTACTCTCACTGGTTCAAGTATCGCGGTTGGTGTTACAACGCCCGTTCGACCTATACTTAACTCAATGTCCAATAGTACAGTTACAACTTCTTCAGCAGGAAATTTATATGCAATAGCCCAACGTGGAGATTTTTGAGTAAATCCCATCTCGTCTTGTTGTTCTAAGTCATTCACTTTAATGACAATGCCATCTATATCATAAGATAAATCTTCTCGCTGAGCTGTCCATTTTTCTATATATTTTAGGACACCTTCTATATCAGATACTCTTTCACGTTCATGATTAGTTTTAAAACCTAATTGATCTAATTCATCTAATGCACCACTTTGAGTTGTAGCTTCAAAATCAGTAAAGTCATTAATACTGTATAAGAAAACACTTAATTTTCTTTTAGCTGCTAATTTAGAATCTAATTGTCTTAATGAACCTGCTGCTGCATTTCGAGGATTAGCAAAAGGTTGTTCACCGTTGTTTTCCTTTTCTTCATTTAAATTCATAAATGATTGTCTTGGCATATATGCCTCTCCACGCACCTCAAAATTTAAAGGTTCTTTAATTTTTAATGGAATAGCATGTATCGTTCTTAAGTTTTCAGTAATATCTTCTCCAGTTGTACCATCTCCACGAGTTAAACCTTGTACAAAACGGCCATTTTGATATTTTAATGAAACAGCTAAACCATCAATTTTAAGTTCACACATATATTCTACTTTACCAATATTATCTCGTATACGTTGATCAAATTTTCTTAAATCTTCTTCATTAAAAGCATTCCCTAAACTTAGCATTGGTGTATCATGATTTACCTTTTCAAATGTAGATTGGGCTTTTCCTCCTACTCTTACTGTAGGTGAATCTGGCGTTTTATATTCAGGGTGTTCTTCTTCTATATGAATAAGTTCATGTAATAATTTATCGTATTCACTATCAGGAACTGATGGATTATCTTGAACGTAATATTCGTAACTATATTGATTTAATAAATCATGTAATTCATTCACACGATTTTGCATATCATTCATCCACTAGTCCTCCTTTTTTTCAATTGGTGCAAATTGAGCTAGTAATCGCTTTGGTCCTTCTGATTTAAATATAATATCTAATTCTACAGAACCATTTTTTTCATTAACGTTACTAACCATACCTTCTCCCCATGCTTTATGAGTAACTTTATCTCCTACTTTCCAGTCAGAAGAAGTTACCTGTTTTTTAGATGAAGTTGTTCTCTTACTAAAGCCGCGTTTTTGAGTTGGTTTCGCCTTAGGTTGAATTGTTTGTCGTTTACTACCCGAATGACTTTCCATTAAATCTTCAGGAATTTCTTTTAAAAATCGAGATGGCATATTAGATTGAGAACGTCCAAACAACATACGTGTTGTTGCGTTAGTAATGTATAGTGTTTCCTCAGCTCGTGTTATCGCTACATAACAAATTCTTCGCTCTTCTTCCATTTCATGGTCGTCATCACTTTTAATTGCTCTAATATGTGGGAAAAGCGATTCTTCCATTCCCATAATAAATACAATCGGAAACTCTAACCCTTTAGCAGAGTGCATTGTCATCAATGTAACTCCTGACTCTGTATCCGCTTCATCAATGTCAGCAACAAGTGATAAATCTGTTAAAAAGTTGATTAATGATTGTTCTTCAAGTGGTGTATTTTCTTCATAATCTTTAGGAACTGACATAAATTCATCTAGGTTTTCTAAACGACTACGTGATTCTAGAGTTTGTTCTCTATCAAGCATATCTCTATAACCTGACTTAACTAAAACTTCTTCCACTATTTCACTTATTTCAAGAAATTCTTGCTCTTTAATTAAATTTTGAATCATTTCGTAAAAAGAAATACATTCTTGAGTAACTTTTTTAGATAGTCCTATAAAATCAACTTCACCTAAAGCATCGAACATACTTATATTGTTTTGAACTGCATAAGTTTGTATTTTTTCAACTGATGATGGACCTACACCACGTTTTGGGACATTAATAATACGTTGTAAACTAATATCATCATTACTATTGGCAATAACTCTTAAGTAACTTAATAAATCTTTAATTTCTTTACGATCATAGAATTTTTGGCCGCCAACCATTGTGTAAGGTATATTAGATTTCATAAATGTTTCTTCTAATACACGTGATTGCGCGTTCGTTCTATATAATATAGCCATATCACTATATTTCTTTCCATTACGCTGATGTTTCATAATTTCTTTTACTACGTATTCCGCTTCATCACGTTCTGTTGTTGCTTCGTAATAATTTATTTTGTCTCCGCCTGTATTAGCAGTCCACAATCCTTTTGGTTTTCTTTCTGTATTGTTTTTAATGACTTCATTGGCAGCATTTAAAATTGTTTTAGTTGAACGATAATTTTGTTCTAAGAAAATCGTTTTTGCATCAGGATAATCTTCTTCGAATGATAAAATGTTTTGAATATCTGCACCACGCCAACCATATATAGATTGGTCTGAATCACCAACGACACATAAATTTTTAAATTTATTGGCTAATAATTTGATTAATGTGTATTGTGCTTTATTGGTATCTTGGTACTCATCAACATGAATATATTGGAATTTATTTTGATAATACTCTAAAGCTTCAGGTACTCTTTCAAATAAATTAATTGTAGTCATAATTAAATCATCAAAATCTAAAGCTTCATTTCTTGATAATTGTCGTTGATATCCTTTATAAACTGTAGCTACCATTTGTGAATGATAGTCATTTGCTTCTTTTTGGGCATCTTCTGGTGTTTTTAATTCGTTTTTCAAATTACTAATAGCGCCTATAAACATACGTGGTTCAAAACGTTTGCTATCGATATTTTCATTTTTCAATACATCTTTGATAACGGATTTTTGGTCTGTTGGGTCAATGATAGTGAAATTACGTTCTATACCTATACGATCAGCATCACGACGTAAAATTCGTACACACATTGAGTGGAATGTAGACATCCAAATGACTTGAGCTTCTTCACCAACCAATTGTTCAACTCTTGCTTTCATTTCTTTAGCTGCTTTATTAGTAAATGTAATTGCCAAAATATTATAAGGTGATACATCTTTCTCGTCTAATAAATATGCGATTCTATGTGTTAGTACTCGTGTTTTACCAGATCCTGCACCTGCCATAATTAATAGTGGGCCTTCTGTAGTTCTGACAGCTTCACTTTGCTCTGTATTCATATTTTTTACTAATGAATTCATTTACTAGACTCCTTTACCTTAACTGTTTTTAATGCTTTTTTTATATCTTTATAAATAATATCCCCAACAACTATAGTATCGGCATACTCAGCCATCTCTTTGGCTTGGGATAAAGTAGTGATACCACCACCATAAAATAGCTGTGTTGTCGTTAGCGTATCTTTAACTGATTTCACTGTGTCTACTTCGCCATAATTTCCACTATATTCTAAGTACATAATGGGAAAACGATATAATTCATTAGCCATTAACGCATATGCATCTATATCATTTATATCTAATTGAGTATTAGCATTTGTTCGTTGTGCAACTTTGCTATCTTCATTCATTACAAGATAACCCTTAAATATTACCTCATCAAAATCAATGACATGTCCATATTCTTTCAAAGCTTCGAGGAGCATTCCATTATGGTATTTGACATTATTACTATTCAATACTGTTGGAATAAAATAAAAATCAAAACCTGGCATAACACTCTCTATATTTGAAACTTCTAAAACAAGTGGTAATGGGTAACGTCTAACTCTACTCATTAATTGAATGACATTATCTTCTGTCACATTATCTGTGCCCCCTAAGATAATAGCATCAGTGTTAGACATACATATTGCATCTAAATCATTGTCAGAAATAGTCTTTGCGGGATCTAATTTAAATACATGGCGCCATTGTTTAATGTTATACATTACATGAAACTCCTTTTTTTAACATACCTTAAATTATATCATTTTTAACTTTTTAGTTCTAAACAGATATCGTGAAAATGTACAACTTATTTCCAAAATTTTTAAGAATTGATAAAAAAGGAAACGATCGTCAACATATTATCGTCGTTAAACTTTAATGTTGCGATCGTTTCATCTTATATTATTCTTTTGTATCGATATTTAATCGATTTAAAATCATTGTGTAAGCATCATTACCCCATTGTAAAGAACGTTTTACACGAGATATTGTTGCCGTAGATGCGCCAGATTCTTGTTCTATAGTTGCATATGTGTATCCTTGTTTAATCATTTTAGCTACTTGAAGTCGTTGAGAAAGTGATTGAATTTCATTCACTGTACATAAATCATCGAAAAACTGATAGCATTCTTCTCTATTTTCTAATGTAAGAATTGCATCAAACAATTCATTTAATGCATCCCCGCGTAATTTTTCAATTTGCATCGTAACAGCTCCTATATGCATATTCTTTTATCATTTTAACTTACTAATAAGTTAAAGTGTAGTAGTTTTATGATAAAAAGTATAGGATTTTAAGTTAATCACTTATTATTCTAAGCCAGCTCTTTTGAAAATAGTATCTACTTGATTTAAATGATGTTTAGGGTTAAAGCATTCATCTAAGTCTTCTTTAGATAATACATCTGTGATTTTGCTATCTTGTTCAATAAGTTCTCTAAATGGCGTTTTAGTTTCCCAAGATTTCATCGCTTTAGGTTGAACTATATCATAAGCTTCTTCACGTACCATACCTTTATTTATAAGAGAAAGTAGTACACGTTGAGAATAAATTAAACCAAATGTTTTATCAATATTCGCTTGCATATTTTCTTCGTACACAGTCAAACGATCAACAATGTTAGTAAATCTATTTAATGCATAGTCTAAAGCAATTGTTACATCTGGTAACATAATTCGTTCAGCTGATGAATGTGAAATATCACGTTCATGCCATAATGGAACGTTCTCATATGCAGTAGTGATATAACCACGTATAACACGAGAAATACCAGTGATATTTTCAGAACCGATAGGATTACGTTTATGTGGCATTGCTGATGACCCTTTTTGTCCTTTAGCAAATGCTTCTTCTACTTCACGAGTTTCAGTTTTTTGTAAGTTTCTGATTTCAACTGCAAATTTTTCTAAAGAAGTAGCGATCAGTGCCAATGTTGCAATATAGTAAGCATGGCGATCACGTTGTAATGTTTGTGTTGAAACAGGTGCTGCACCTAAACCTAAATGTTTACATACATAGCTTTCAATTTCAGGTGGAATATTAGCAAATGTACCAACAGCACCACTCATTTTTCCTACTTCAATTTCTTCTCTAACGTCTTTAAAACGTTTTAAATTACGTTGCATTTCTGTATACCATAATGCCATTTTTACACCAAATGTAGTAGGCTCAGCATGTACCCCATGTGTTCTTCCCATCATTAAAGTGTATTTATAATTTTTTGCTTTGTCTTCTAAAACTTTAATAAATCTTTCTAAATCTTTTTCAATAATATCGTTTGCTTGTTTAATGACATAGCTTAATGCTGTATCAACTACATCTGTAGAAGTTAATCCATAATGAACCCATTTTCTTTCGTCGCCTAATGTTTCTGAAACTTGTCTAGTAAATGCTACAACATCATGTCTTGTTTCTTGTTCAATTTCTTTTGCACGTTCAACATCTACTTTGGCATTTTGACGTATTTTTTTAACATCTTCTTTAGGAATATATCCTAACTCGCTCCATGCTTCTGATGCTAAAATTTCAACTTCAAGCCATGCTTCATAGCGGTTTTGGTCTGTCCAAATAGACGACATTTCTTCTCTAGAATAACGTTCAATCATTGTTTAAGCTCCTATCATATGTGTATTTATAATTTTATTTCTAAAAACTGTACATTAAAAACGAATTTCCGTTTATAGTTCGTCTTTTATCTTTCGCTTTTTATTTTAACAGAATCAACCTTATTTGTGTAATTCTAATATACTTATAATCATATTTTATTTCATCTTCAAAGTGAACACAATTATCAATATTAAAAACCACTCAAATCATTAGATTAGAGTGGTTTTCTTAAATATTATTCTGTTATTTTTTTACCGATAAAAATAATATCTTGTTTTAGTACTTCAAGACTACCGTCTTTATTTTCTTTATAAATGGGTTTCTCGATTCGTCTTGTTGGCATATACCCTTCATCTTTCATTCGTTTCAGACAATCTGCAATGGTTTCGTTGTCATTAACTTTGAACTTCATGTTCAACAACACTTTCTAATTCTTCTGGTTCGTATGCTTTAAGTTTACGCTTACGCACTCCTTTAACCCAGAATCCACCATGAATATTTCTTGGTTCATAAGCAATAATAAATGCTTTAGGATCTAAGTTTTTAATAGTATCCATTAATTTTAATTCATATTTTCTTGGCGTTAATACTTGCATCACCAAACGACTTCCATCCCGGCCAAATGCTTCATAGTGGGTAACACCATAACCTAAATTACGAAGTTCATTTGGTAAGTCTAACTCGTATTCAGAAGATGTTGCATTGACAACTGTATATCCAAGCGCAAGTTTTTCTTCAATTTTCATACCAATAATGATACCTATTGAAAAACCAAATGCATAAGCTACAATATTTTGAATTTGATCTAAACTAGACATTACTAATCCTAGACCTACGACGTAAATTAAAACTTCAACGAAACTTACAATCGCAGCTACATAACGGTACCCTTTTAAAGTTAATATTGTTCTCATTGTTAAACATGTAACGTAGCATACATTAATAACAAAGATTGCAAACACCATTAACCAGGGATTTTGAGCAATCGCTGACATAATATTCCCCTTTTCTTACTTGAAATCCAAATTATTTTAACAGTCATTTTAATCTTTGTCACGTCAAAGTTAAAATTCTTTCTATTAAATTAATATCAATGTTTTATTTTCATTTTATGTGAATTAACAAAATTGAACCGTAAACATATACCAACATGCTCATGTATATTTACGATTCAATGTATCGATTTTCAATTTAGTTTTTAGGCCAAGTATAACGAGTGTATGCGAGTTCTCGTTTATGAGCGTTTTTAATATAATGATTTTCAATTTTCTCTTTTGCTTGGCTTGAAACTTCTTTACCTTCTAAATAATCATCAATCTCATTATATGTTACTCCCAATGCTTCCTCATCAGGTAATTGAGGTTTATCTTCTTCTAAATCTGCAGTTGGAATTTTTTCATATAAATGTGCAGGTGCATCTAAATATTTTAGTAACGCTCGTCCTTGTCGTTTATCTAGACCGAATAATGGAGCTATATCAGCTGCCCCATCACCATATTTCGTATAAAAACCTGTAATATTTTCAGCTGAATGATCAGTGCCAACAACTATTCCAGATTGATTTGAGGCAATAGAAAATTGTACTTTCATTCGTTCGCGTGCTTTTTCATTTCCTTTTTGGAAATCTGTTAAAGTGATCCCCGCTTCTTGTAATGATTTAACGCTCATATCTACAGCGGGTTTAATATTAACTGTGATCGTTTGATCAGGATTAATAAATTTTAATGCATCTTCAACTTCGTCTGCATCTGATTGAACACCATATGGAAGTTTAACTGCTATAAATTGACACGCTCTACCTTCTTCACGTAATTCATTTACAGCTAATTGTACTAGTTTACCTGCTAATGTTGAATCTTGTCCTCCAGAAATACCCAATACTAATGATTTGATAAAATCATGTGATTGTACATATTTTTTTATAAAATGTTTAATTTCTTGTACTTCTTTTTCAACATCAATTTGAGGTTTTACTTTCATTTCTTTTACTACAATGTCTTGTAAATTACTCATGATCTTCCTCCATTTCTTTTACGTGTTCTGCTACTTCAAAGATGCGTTTATGTTTATTTTCCCAACAAGCTGTACTTAAATCAACCGGATATTCTTGTGGATTTAAGTAACGTTTATTTTCATCCCAAAATGTTTTAAGTCCTTCATTTAAGTAACTTTGAGCTTCTTGTACGCTTGGCAATTCGTATACGAGTTGTCCATTTTCAAAAATAGAATGATGTAAATCAATGGCTTCAAAATCTTTGATAAATTTCATTTTAAATGTGTGAACAGGATGGAATAATTTTAATGGTTTTTCTTTTCTAGGGTCTTCACCATGTAACGTTATATAATCTCCTTCTGCTTTACCTGTCTTTTTATTTATAATTCTATAAACATTTTTCTTACCTGGTGTAGTTACTTTTTCAGGATTGTTAGATAATTTAATACGATCACTATATGTGCCGTCACTATTTTCTATAGCAACTAATTTATACACTGCACCTAAAGCAGGTTGATCAAATCCGGTAATTAATTTAGTTCCAACGCCCCATGAGTCTACTTTTGCGCCTTGAGCTTTTAAACTTGTAATTGTTTCTTCGTCTAAATCATTAGAAGCAATAATTTTAGCATCTTTAAATCCAGCTTCATCTAACATACGACGCGCTTCTTTTGAAAGGTATGCAATATCACCTGAATCTAATCGAATACCTATGAAATTAATTTTGTCTCCTAATTCTTTAGCTACTTTGATTGCTGTAGGTACACCAGATTTTAGTGTATGGAATGTATCTACTAAAAAGACACAATCTTTATGTCGTTCAGCATATTTTTTAAAAGCAATGTATTCATCGCCATAAGTTTGTACTAAAGCATGTGCATGTGTTCCTGAAACAGGAATACCGAATAGTTTTCCTGCTCTTACGTTACTTGTTGAATCAAAACCACCTATGTATGCTGCTCTAGCCCCCCATAAAGCTGCATCTAGTTCTTGGCCGCGTCTAGTACCAAATTCCATTAATATATCGTCACTTGCAATTTGACGAATACGACTTGCTTTAGTAGCAATCAATGTATGGAAATTAATTATATTTAATAATACTGTCTCTAAAAGTTGTGCTTGAATTAATGGTGCTTCAACTCTTAGCAAAGGTTCATTACCAAAACATATTTCACCCTCTTGCATTGAATGAATATGTCCTGTGAATTTTAAATTTTTAAGATAGTTTAAAAAATCATCTTGATAACCGATAGTTTTTAAATATTCAATATCAGTATCTGAAAATCCAAAATTATCCATAAAATCAATTACACGTTTAAGACCATTGAATACAGCGTATCCACCATTGAAAGGCATACTTCTGAAATATAAATCAAAAACAGCCATTCTCTCGTGAATGCCATCATTCCAATAACTTTCTGCCATATTTAATTGATATAAATCATTTTGTAGCATTAAACTGTCGTCTTCAAATTGGTACACTCGTATCTCTCCATTCGACCATTCTTTTATAATTATTTTATCATAATTCAATTTATCTAGGTAATAACTGAGATTATAACCCAATCATATTTTCAATTTAATGATTCATTACATAACTTTTATCTATCACGGTATTTTTATGCTGAACGTTACGACAAATTCATGACAATTGAATTTATTGAATGTGCATTTTCTATCTGTAGATTATAATACTTATGAGGTGTTTCAAATGTTAATAGACAAAGCAACGACATTTATTAAAACAATGTATTCAGAACTCAATTATTCTCAAGAAGATATCGACAAACGAATCAATGAAGTGACAGAAAGCATTCAACAAACTGGAACATATAGACATACTACAGATGAGTTAATTTATGGTGCTAAGATGGCTTGGAGAAATTCGAACAGATGTATTGGCAGATTATTTTGGGAATCACTTAATGTTAACGACGCAAGAGATATTACCGAAGAAAGTAATTTTATTGATTCTATATGTAATCATATTGAAAAAAGTACTAATGGCGGAAAAATTAAACCTTACATCACTATTTTCCATCCAGACCATCCGCCCAAAATTAATAACAATCAGTTAATTCGCTATGCAGGTTATGAAGAAAAAGGAGATCCATCAGAACGTGAAACCACTCAACTTGCACAACATTTAGGATGGCAAGGTGATGGTGGAGATTTCGACGTTTTACCACTAATTTATCAAATTGGTGAAGGTCCAATTAAATACTTTGAATATCCAAAATCTTTGATTAAAGAAGTACCTATTGAACATGAAAATTATCCAAAATTAAAAGAATTGAATTTAAAATGGTATGCTGTCCCTATCATTTCAAATATGGACTTACAAATTGGTGGAATAACTTACCCTACAGCACCATTTAATGGTTGGTATATGGTTACTGAAATTGGGGTTAGGAATTTTACTGATAGTTATAGATACAATTTGTTAGAAAAGGTTGCAGAAGCGTTCGAGTTTGATACACTTAAAAATAATTCTTTTAATAAGGACAGAGCACTACTGGAACTCAATTACGCGGTCTATCATTCTTTTAAAGCACATGGCGTGTCAATCGTGGATCATTTAACTGCTTCTAAACAATTTGAAATGTTTGAAAAAAATGAAGAAAAACATCAACGACAAGTTACAGGAAAATGGTCTTGGCTTGCACCACCGATTTCACCTACGCTTACAAAAAATTATCATCATGGCTTTGATAATACGATGCGAGACCCTAACTTTTTCTATAAAAAATCGAATGAGACGAAGTGCCCTTTCCATTAAATCATTCGAGGTGAAGGTATGAAGATATATTATTTAGGTCCGAAAGGTACATTTTCATATTTGGCTTCTCAAAAATATGCTGAACAATTGAAATTGCAAAATATCGATTTTGTACCAAAAGCTAATTTATATGAGGTTATTAAATGTGCATCACAAGATGACGATACTATTGGTTTAGTACCTATTGAAAATTCTATAGAAGGAACCATTAATATCGTAGCTGATTCACTAGCTAAACAAGACGTTTATGCACACGGTGAACTCCTTTTAGATATTGATTTTGCGTTATATGGACAATCAGGTAGCCAAATTGAAGATATTAAAAAAGTCTATTCTATAGCACCCGCTATAAGTCAGACATCAAATTATATTATGAATCATCACTTTGATTACGATTATGTAGATAGTACTGTAAAAGGATTTGAAATGATTAGTAAACATGTAGGTGCCATAGCACCTGTCAATAGTGGTGAAGATTATGGTTTTCAACAATTAGATACACATATACAAGACTTTCCACATAATGCGACACGTTTCTTAATTATTAAAAACCATGCCCAATTTGATGTAAATGCAAATACTACTATGTTTTTAATTACTCCGAAGTTTGATAAACCTGGATTACTAGCTAGTATATTAAATACCTTTGCTTTATTTAATATTAATTTATCTTGGATTGAATCACGCCCGCTTAAAACCAAGCTAGGTCAATATCATTTTTTTGTACAAGCAGACGCCCAATTATCTAATGATATTGAAAAAGTAATAACTATCTTAAATACATTAGATTTTGAAACAAAACTAATCGGTGCATTTAGGAAATAATTATATATAAAAAGTGCTATTTTCATTTTAGTATTCTAATGAAAATAGCACTTTTATTTTTATTTAATATTTTCAACATTCTCTTTTTCGATAGTAACTAAATGATCATCTTGATTTAAAGTGAGATGATTAATGTCTTCAAGATGTATCTTCTGTGTTTTATCATGAAATGTGTTACCAGCAATAAATACATTATTATGTTTTATATTGTTATAGCTTCTAATATGAATAGCATCTTTTTTCATTTTCCCTATAAATTCATTACCTATTACATTAAAGTTTGTACCCGCTTGTGCACCCATATCTTGACCTGTGAATGCATCAGCAGCATTCTTGCCATCCTTTACTCCTAAAAAGCGTATACCCCCATTACAATTTTTAAACTGATTTTTAGAAATAAATGTATTTTGTGATTTTAATGGAGTTAACGCGTATTCTTGAATACTATCAAAAATATTATTTCGAATGTGAATGTTTTCGTAAAAGCAATCATATCTAGATGCATGTGAACCAATAGCTCTATTCCAAGATTTCATTTTAACATCATCTGAAGGTCCAAAATAACAATTTTCTATAACTGCATTTTTAGTAATTGTCCCATCAGTTGTACCAAATTTGGGAAAAGCACCTGGTACTTGAATATCTAATTGGACTGCTTCTGAGAAGAAACGGTCACCATCAACATCTAAGAATCCTTCAAATGAACAATTCGCTATTCGTAGTCCATTTATACCACACGCATCAATTGCATGACCTCCAACAACATTTTTAAATGTAACACCAATAAATTGTATATCTTCTGCATGACCAACACACACCGCAGTATTATTATAAGGATACTTACTTCCATTCATATCAAATGTTCCACCTTTAATATGTATGTGACTGTTACCAGTGTATCCACGATAGAAAATATACGGTTTCCCATTTTTCAAAAGTGCGTCTTTACTACATCTCAATAGTTTTGTTTCATCATCTAAGAGTAATGTTGTTGAATCATATATCACTAATGCTTTACCTATATGGTAAGTCCCTTGTGGGATATAAACTGTATGTTCACCATTTTTAGCTTTATTAAGTGCACGCTGTATTGCTTTTGTATCTTTCGCTTTATTATGACCTTCTGCGCCAAAGTCTTTCACATTTATGAACATGCAATATCTCCTTCGATTAATAATTAATTGTAGTGTTCTTAATAAATATATATACTATGATTAATCTTATAAAACATTTTTAGACCAATTAGATGAATATTTTAATTAACTTAACCAAATTAAATGACTTTTATATCGAAATAGCTTGATATGCTTGATTTAGAGAGGATGTTATAAAATGACTAAAACAGCATTAATTATAGTAGATTATTCAGTAGACTTTATAGCTGACGATGGAAAATTAACTTGTGGCGTACCTGGACAAAAATTAGAAAACTTTCTCGTAAACCGTATAAATCAATTTAATGAAAACCGTGACGATATCTTTTTTATGATGGATTTACATTATGAGAATGATGATTTTCACCCTGAATCAAAATTATTTCCACCCCATAATATTGAAGGATCGGTAGGACGACAACTTTATGGTGAGGTCGGTAAACTTTATGAATCTATTAAGACTCAAAACAATGTTCATTTTTTAGACAAAACACGATATGATTCATTTTATGGTACACCTTTAGATAGTTTACTCCGCGAAAGAAATGTTAATAAAGTTGAAATCGTTGGTGTTTGTACTGATATATGTGTATTACATACGGCTATATCAGCTTATAATTTAGGGTATGCTATTCGCGTACCTAGTAAAGGCGTAGCATCATTCAACCAGTCAGGTCATCAATGGGCTTTATCACATTTTGAAAACTCATTGGGCGCAGAGGTAGAAGAATGAGCTAAAGTCATGCTAAAATAACTATATATAATATTAATAAATTAACAATGAATAAGGGAGATATTTATCAATGGCAAATACTTACATTTTTGGACACAAAAACCCAGATACAGATGCAATTTCTTCAGCAATTATTATGGCTGATTTCGAACAACAAACTGGTAATACTAATGCTAAAGCTTACCGTTTAGGTGAAGTTGGTGCTGAAACACAATTTGCTTTAGATCATTTTAACGTTAAAGCACCAGAATTATTAGAAGACAATTTAGATGGCCAAGAAGTAATTTTAGTTGACCATAACGAATTCCAACAAAGTGCTGACTCTATTGCTGATTCAACAATTAAGCATGTTGTTGACCATCATAGAATCGCTAACTTTGAAACAGCTAGTCCTTTATATTACAGAGCTGAGCCTGTTGGTTGTACAGCAACAATCCTTTACAAAATGTATAAAGAACGTGGATTTGAAATCAAACCTGAAATCGCTGGTCTAATGATCTCAGCAATTATTTCAGACAGCTTATTATTCAAATCTCCTACTTGTACTGAGGAAGACGTAAATGCTGCTCAAGCTTTAAAAGACATCGCAAACGTTGATTTAGATGCATATGGTTTAGAAATGCTAAAAGCTGGTGCTTCTACTACAGATAAATCAGCAGATGAATTATTAGATATGGATGCTAAATCATTCACTATGGGAGATTATGTAACTCGTATTGCTCAAGTTAATACAGTTGATATCGACGAAGTTTTAAACCGTAAAGAAGAATTAGAAAAATCTATGCTTGAAACAAGTGCTGAAGAAAAATATGACTTATTCGTTTTAGTAGTAACTGATATCATTAACAGTGATTCTAAAATCTTAGTTGTAGGTGCTGAAAAAGACAAAGTTGGAGAAGCATTTAATGTTCAATTAGAAGATGATATGGCGTTCTTAACTGGTGTCGTTTCTCGTAAGAAACAAGTTGTACCACAAATTACTGAAGCATTAACAAAATAATTAGATGATAAATTCAAAAAATAGTTAATCATTTTTACTGAGGCATTTAACAATGCTTCAGTTTTTTTATTTTTCATTCATTAAATGCAAAATTATTTTTGTTAAATTAGGGTATAGATATGTTATGAATCTATTTGGGAGATGTAAAAAATCTTGATTATTCTAAATATTAAGGAGGTTTATCTGTTTGAATTCAATTGAGCAATTATTTAACAATAGTAAACAGTATTTCAGTACACATCAAACTAAAGATATTAAATTTAGAAAGCACCAATTAAAAATGCTAAGTAAAAGTATTAAGCATTATGAAAATGATTTACTTGAAGCCTTACATACCGATTTAGGTAAAAGTAACGTCGAAGCTTATGCTACTGAAATTGGGATTTTATTAAAAAGTATTAAATTAGCACGTAAAGAACTTAAAAATTGGTCTAAAACTAAACAAGTAGATACACCGTTATATCTTTTCCCTACTAAAAGTTATATTAAAAAAGATCCATATGGGACTGTACTAATTATTGGTCCGTTTAACTACCCTGTTCAATTAACTTTTGAACCTTTAATAGGCGCCATTGCTGCAGGTAATACTGCAATTATTAAACCATCTGAGCTTACACCAAATGTATCTTCAGTTATTCGTAAAATTATCGAAAACACTTTTAAACCTGAATATATTGCAGTTGTTGAAGGTGGAATTGAAGAAACAAACAATTTAATCCATTTACCTTTTGACTACATGTTTTTCACTGGTAGTGAAAAAGTAGGTAAAATTGTTTATCAAGCTGCTAGCGAAAATCTTGTACCGGTTACACTTGAACTCGGTGGTAAATCCCCTGTCATTATAGATGAAACAGCTAACTTAAAAGTAGCTAGTGAAAGAATTGCTTTTGGTAAATTAACAAATGCAGGCCAAACTTGTGTTGCTCCTGATTACATTTTGGTAGATAAAAAAGTAAAAAATGATTTTATTAAATCATTGAAACAAACAATTACAGAATTTTATGGTTCGCAAATTCAAAATAGTCCAGATTTTGGAAGAATCGTAAACAATAAACACTTTAATCGTCTAAATCATATACTTACACAGCATCAAAACAAAGTTGTGTTTGGTGGTCATAGCGATGAATCTGACTTATACATTGAACCGACTATTATAGATGATGTTGAGACTTCTGATTTAATTATGCAAGAAGAAATATTTGGTCCATTACTACCTATCATTAGTTATGAACAATTTGATGAAGCATTTTCTATAATTCAAGCACGATCTAAACCATTAAGTCTTTATTTATTTAGCGAAGACGAAAACTCCACTCATCGTGTGCTTAATGAGCTTTCATTTGGTGGTGGTGCAATTAATGATACATTAATGCATTTAGCTAATCCAAATTTACCATTTGGTGGTGTTGGTCTATCTGGTATGGGTCAATATCATGGAAAATATTCATTTGATACATTTTCCCATGATAAATCTTATACTTTTAAATCAACACGCCTAGAATCAAGTCTATACTTCCCACCTTATAAAGGAAAACTCAAGTATATTAAAGTCTTTTTCAAAAATTAATATTTATGTATAAAGAATCCCTCAAGTTATGGCAACTTGAGGGATTCAATCTTATAGTTAAAAGATAACGCAAACACCTTCTGGCGCATTTGTTGCCTCATCTATTAAAGTTAATGTTCCTTTATTTTTATCTCTTTCAAATACAGTTACTTTAGATTGACCTTCTTGATGCGCGCAAATTAAATATTGATCTGATTCAGCAATATTGAAATCACGTGGAAACTCATCGCCACTTAATACAATATCGACAAGTTCAAGTTTAGCCCCATTTTCTAATACTTTATAAATCGCAATACTATCATGGCCACGATTGCTTACATATAAAAATTGTTGATCATGTGATAAATGAACCGCTGCTAATTTTGTGGCACCTTTATAATCTTCAGGAATCGTTAAATGACGTTCCAATTCTTCAAAATGACCATCATTATATTTTGTCACACTTACGATATTTGATAATTCATGTACGACATATGCATAATTTCCGTTTTCATGAAAAGCAATATGTCGAGTTCCATCAGCTGGGGTAAACTGAGAAATAGCATGTTCTTTTAGACCATTATCTCCATAAGTATATGCCACAATGCGATCTGTACCCAGGTCTGTTCCAACTACATATTTACCATCTGGTGTTTCATTTAAAAAATGAACATGTGCATGATCTTGTCTTTCATGTGGTCCAAGTGGAAAATCGTGTTCTAATTCTTGAATCAATTTTTCTATTTTTCCCGTAGTAGGGTTTAATTTATATATTCTTGCTAATCCTGCACCATAAACCGCTTCAAATAGAAATGCACCATTTGTCGATACTTGTATATAACAACCTGTTCCATTTTGCGAAGCTAAGCATTTATTTATTAATGTTAATTGACCATCATTTCCAATTTTAAAACTTGCAACACCACAATTATCGCCTTCTTTTGTTATCGCATATAAAAATTGATCGTTTCTTGTTAAATAAGTAGATGCCTCTATTTGATTTGCTGTTTCTACTTGTGTCATTTGGCCTTGTTGTTCATCGAAATCAAATTGATAAATACCTTGTCCATTGTTTTTAGTATATGAACCGATATAACCTTTTGTCATTTTAAAACGCCTCCATTTCACTTATCTCTATTCTATTAAATTTAGACGTCTAAAGACAAACTTTTAAGTACAAATTACGACATAAAAATATGTGAGGCTTAATTTAAATTGATTCGAATGTGTTGAGAGACTATTTTTAATGGAATAGGAAATTAAATCTTGCAAAATAGAACATATGTTCGTATAATGTAATTATAAATATCGAGGTGATTGAAAGATGATTAATGATTTAAATAATAGTCAATTGGATTATCGAAATATACCACGTAACAAATTAGATAGAGATATTCCTAAGGGACGTGGCATGGTTAAATGGGCACCATTTGCTACACTACCAGAGCAATTTGAAACAATATATCAATATATTATTGACCAAAATAAAATTGAACGCCCCATACTTTCAGAAGACCAATTATCTGAATTGAATTTTCGTTTACATCAATCCCTTCAATTAAACCAACCTGTTATCGTTAAATATTATGACGCTGGTTACTTTAAATCAATCGAACTTAATATTGAGCGTATCGATGCCATTACTTTTGAAGTTGAAGGCTATCAATCACATTCTTCTGAGAAATATAAGCTCTCTATATTAGATATTATAGCTATTTCTCCTTCTTAAAAACTATTTTAAGATTAAATAAAAAAGCCACTGATGATTATCTCATCAGTGACTCTTAATTAATTTGAAGCCAAATTAATTGTTATTTTCGATATCTGAAACGATTTCTTTAGTTTTTCTTTCGATATCTTCAAAGTCTTTTTTGAAAATATAAGCAAATGCAACTACACCTACACCTGCAACAACTATAGTAATAGCTACTAAACTAAATACAAATTTAAATAAACCTTTAATAAAGTTCCACATTAAAATTCACCTCTATATTTGATATGCATATCTACAATACCATATGATAGCATATTTATCGTAATCAATAAATACATACCCTTTGTACTGATAATATAAGCTTCATTTCATCAAATTTATGATAGTATAGACATATAAAAAAACGACTGATTTAAAAATCAGTCGTCGATATATAATTAATGAACCTAACTTTTAATCCATTTAACAATCGCAGATTTGGCACGTTGATAAGTTCTATACATTGTATCACTCCTAAATAGATAATTTAAAAAAGTTATCAATAACTAGTTACAATATTATTGTATAGAAATTTACTTAAAATAACAATTAAAGTAATATTAATATTTTATTACAATATGTAAATTTTTCTTAAGGAGCATATTTATAATGCAAAATGTTCAAACCGATATAATGACACATAGAGGATCCCATTATGATTTAGGTGTTCAAACAGGTAACTGGTTAAAACAAACCAAATTATTAAAGAATCGAGAACAAGAATGGAAAAAAAGAATACCTCGATTTGATATAGATATTAATGAAACCCACTCAATCTTTCAAATATATGCGCCAAAAATTTGGGAAGAAATTATGGGAATGCAAGATGTACTAAAATTACCTACACGACAAATGATTTTAAATTTTGCTCATTATCGTTTCACAGATTTAAAGGATAGTGGTTGTACTGTATTTAGAGGACAAGATTTTATTGTTAGAAATTATGATTATCATCCCGCAACATATGATGGTAGATACTTACTATTTCAACCTAATGATGGAGGATTAGCACAAATTGGTCCCACTTCGAGAGTCACTGGTAGAATGGATGGAATGAATGAAGCCGGTTTAGTTATGGCATATAATTTCATGCACCGTAAAAAGCCTGCTAATGGTTTTGTTTGCTATATGATTGGAAGATTAATATTAGAACTTTGTAAGGATGTAGATGGAGCCATTCAACTATTAAAAAATCTTCCACACCGTAGTTCTTTCAGTTACATTTTAATGGATAAAGAATTAAATCATGCAATAGTTGAAGTTACACCAAGAGATATCCAAGTACGATACGATAATATCTGTACAAATCATTATGAAATATTAACACATGAAAACCGAAACTATACTCAAGAATCTAAAGAACGGTTGGCACGTACAGTTAAACAAACTCATGCTCAATTAAATAAACACGAGGCATTTAAACTCTTTAATGATCCACAATATAACATATATAGTAAACTTTTTAGAAGTTGGTCAGGTACTATTCATACTTCTATGTATGAGCCAAAATCCCTAACTGCATGGATGACTTTAGGTGAAAATAAGGCTCCATCTTCAATTAATTTTAATAACTGGTTAAATGGTATGGAATTACAACAAACATCATTTGAAGGAATAATTGATAGCGACTTAACGTTTGCAACACATTAAAAATAAAAAAGTACAAAAAGAAATTTAAAACAATTTCTTTTTGTACTTTTCTCATTATTATTTAATCGTAATATCACCATCAACAGTATAAAATTCTAAAACATTGTTACTTTTCCCTACTTTACTTTCATGGAAGTTTTTATTTTTAATTAAAGATTGGCCTTTACTTGGCTGTAACTTCAATAAGGTATCTTGAGGTTTATCTTTATATTTAAAATTGATATTTCCATCTTTAGTAGAAGCTTTTATATCTGTTTTAGATGGCATGTTGCTAAAATTAATATCTCCTTTATTTATTAAGAAAATAGAATTATTAATACTACTATGTCTAGCTTTAATATCACCTGAATCTATATTGATATGCGTGTCTTTAAATTTAGAGTTATTCAAAGAAAAATTTAAATTTTCACCTTTAAATTCAGAATCATCGAATTCACTATTATTAATACTAATTTGACCCAAATTATTATTTAATGATAGCTTTTTTATTTTTAAATTGTCTATAGCTTCTTTACTATTAATAGAATTCAGAGATAAAGTATCAAGTTTTTTATTTGGAACTTCAATTACTAATTGATTGCCATTTTTTCTAAAAGGGTTTATATCAATGGAGTATCCTCTATTAACATTCTTTTTCTCCGTCACTTTTAAATTATTTCTATCCTTTTTAACTGTAACATTACTATCACCATTATATTTAATCTTAAATTGTGAACCTTTTACCAATTTAACATCGGCGTATTCTAATTTTACAGATATATTTTTAAAGTTATATCGAGGATAGTTTTCATTGAATTTCTTTTCTTCATAATGTGGTTTCTCAAAGGCAAACCATGTGATAGATGCACCTATAAAGAAAACAATAAAAATGATAAGACCTGAAAACATTAGCTTTCTCATCTTTGAACGCGTCCTTTAATTGTTTTAATATACCATTTCAAATATTTTAATATAAGTCTATAAATTCCTTCTAAAACCTTAAAAGTTAAGACCATCAATACTAATCCTAAGCCTGTATAAGAAATTGAAAATAAAATATTACTGACTGAATTGTGTATACCTTTTTGAATAGACGATATAAATAAATTTAAAGGCATACAAATTAAAAATACTGAAACTATAAACAAAACTACAAATATCAAACTAATTAAAAATACTGGGATTAGAACTAAAAATATAGATAATAAACCTAAACTTAGTGAGGCTGTAACAGCTCTAATGATGTTATGAAAAGTCGGTTTAACTTCCGCATATTCAATCGCACTACTAGCTTTAACTTGTTTAGCTATATCCTCAGGTTCTTTAAGTTCTTTTACTATTTCTGCTTCAGACTTTCCTTTCAATTCTTCTTCATAAAAATAATGTTCATAGTCAAACATTTTTTTATCTTTTTCTTTCTTGGGAAGTTCATCTAGGGATACTTCTAATTCATTTAAAAATGTGATTTTATCCATAGTATTGTCACTCTTTCTGCCAATTTTTCTATATTAGTTGCAATACTAATGTCCAACTATTCTCTACTTACTAAAAAACTCGATACGTTTTACTATATCATCTTTATATAAAATATTTAATTTCATGTGGTTATCGCGGTCTCTGTATGTAATAGATTGATAATTTTTACCTATTTTATTTTTTTGATAATTACTACCTAAGGAATTAATAGCTTGATCAATATGGCTACCAATTTTAACATCAAAGTTAGTAGGAACATCTTTATCTTTAACTAGTACAATTCCTTTTACGATATTTTTCTTTTTATGAACTTTTAACGTTAAATCATTATGTTCTCTATGATTATAGAACGTATAACGATCTACTTTAATATTTTTATTTACCTTATAATTTTTCTTATGAAATTGATCATTTAAATGTATACCATTTATTGAAGTATTTGATAAATCGACAGTTTTTATATTGTTATAAATTGAAATACCAATAAGAAGTAAGATACTTAAAATTAAAAATAGTATCGTAATTACCCAACGATTCTGTATACGCAATGATGGTCACCACTTTCGACTTATTATATTAAATATAGCATAAGGTTTATTTACTTCCATCTTACGTCATACTTTTCATTAAATGAGAGAATTTTTAAAATATTTTAATTTATTTACACTTTAGAAATTGGTATAATGTATAAAATAATTAAAGGAGGTTTTTACGATGACTCGTTTAGAAACATATTTCAAAAAAAGCCAAGACATCGGACCTTATATTGAACAAATGCAAGAAAATAAAGATAATCTAGTTTCTATTTATAATTCTTTTAAGTTACCTGAAGATGATGAGAGATTAGAAAAATTAAAATCCTCTAATTATTCTAATGTATTAGTAATTACAGAAGATTGGTGTGGCGATGCAATGATGAATCTACCAATACTTAAGCATATCGCCGAAGCTCTAAATTTACATGTAAAAGTATTCCACCGCGATGATGATACTCAACTTATCGATCAATATTTAACAAATGGAAAATCTCGTTCTATACCTATTTTTGTATTTTTAAATGATCAATACGAACAAGAAACAGTTTGGGGTCCACGCGCTAAAGAAGTTCAAGCGTTTGTGACAAACTTACGCGAAGACACATTACCAAGTAAAGAACATCCAGATTATGATGATAAAGTAAAAGAAACACATTTAATTATTTCTAATCGATATAAAACAGACTCATCTTTTTGGAGTGCTGTGTATAATTCAATCATCGATCAAATGCTATATAAATAAATCATATTTAAGATGAAGCTATTTAATTTTAAGTAGCTTCATCTTTTTTAAATTAGTCTCCAATTTAATTTTTAACATGTTTCTTCTACATAAAAAACCGGGACCATATAGTCCCGGATGATAACAATTTATATATCTCGTTTTGCGGCATATAATACATTTGCAATAAATAATACTACAATTGACGCTATAGATATAAACCATTGCCAATGTGAAAATGATATATCTGATGAAGTCATTTTCTCAGTCAAATAAGTGAATGGAATATATTTAAATGACTTATGAATGTCATCACCAATATTTGGAATTAATCCAACAAGTGGTTGGATAAATGGAACAATTAATAATAGGAATATACCTAAAGTAAATATAACAGCTGGTTTCTCAACTGCTAATGTAATTAAGAATAAAAATAAACCAAAGAATAGGAAGAAGATAAGGTAAAACCAAATATTTGTTAAAAAGTTATCTCCATCTATACTTTTACCTTTAGTAGTTGCTTCTATAATAATAATTACTAAATATTGAATTAATGTAAATAAAAATGAAATTAAGATCATAGAAATTGTTTTAGCAATAATATAACCAATTCTACTGCTCATTTTGTTCATGTATAATTGAATTGTACCTTGTGAATAATCTCTAGTGATTGTTTCAATGATAAATAATAAACCAGCGAATAAGAATAACCAATTGGCCATAATAAATACCATCGTATAATTCACTTTATGACCAGGATTATAATTTGCCATCATCGTAGCTTGAAAAACAGTTAAACCTACCACAAGTATAAACGCAATATACGTAAGCGGACTTTTAATAATACTTATTAAATCGTGTTTTACTAATTGTAACGCTCTCATTATTTATCACCTCTTTGATTGATATTAAAGTAAGTATCACGTAATGAGCTTTTACGTGTTTCAATATATTTAGGATAAATATTGAGTTTAGCAAGTGATTGTATTACATCTTTATAGTTACTTTGTGCTTTAATAATAATCTCACCATTATCTTTACTAGATTGTTGAACATGGAATTTTTCTGTCAATATTTCTAATGACTTTCCAAAGTCTTCTTTATCAATCGTAATAATTGTACTATCTTTAGGTCCACCATCTTTCATATTCACATCTTGCACAAATGTGCCATCTCTTAAAAATACTGCTCTATCACAAATCAATTCAATATCTTCTAACTTATGACTAGAAATTAAAATTTTCATCTCTAATTGTTTAACAAGTGATTGAATCGTTTTAAGTACGTCTATAGAACCGTCAGGATCCATACCATTTGTTGGCTCATCTAAAATTAAGTATTTAGGTTTATTCATTAGAGACACCGCAATTGCTAATTTTTGTTTCATTCCCATTGAATATTTTTTAACTTTTTTCTTGATATAAGGTCTCATACCAAAAGCATCTATAATATGATCAGCATACTTTTTATCAAAACCTTTACCTAATACTTGTGCAAATAATTTTAAATTATATAAACCAGTTTTATTATCATACAATTTAGGATGTTCTATTAAATAACCTACATTTTCATCATTTGGCAAATTAACTTTACCTTCAAAATTAATAATATTTCCATTCATTACTTTCATTAAGGTTGTTTTACCAACACCATTTTTACCAATTAGCCCTACTATCTGACTATTGCCGAAATCAAAATCGATATGATCAATTACCGTATTGTGTCCATACTTTTTTGTAATTTGTTCTAATTTCATCGTAGACCTCCTTTAATGAGTACGTTTTTTTATTTTATTTATTTGAATGATGTAATTAATAATTAAACCTATGAGACTTAAAACTAAAAATCCATAATTTAAAAAATATGAATAAAAGTATGGAATTTGACTATGGTTTAAAAATATATAATTAATTAAAATGAGTATAACGGATAAAAGAAAAGGTAATACAAACATAATTAAAATAATATATGCTATATAAGATACACGTTCTGTTTTAAATTCAGTACTCTTCCTAAATGCGATTGGAATAGACAAAAAGTTCGCTACAATATAAGCATATGTAGTAGAAAAGTAAATTGAATTTGTCTGTATTGAGTCTGATTCGTAACCATATAAAGTTATGACTACTGCACCAAATAAAGTAAATAATATACATGTAATATAATTTGCATTTAACATATTTTTTCTAGAGACTGGTAAACTAGCAAAAAATAAAAATGCTTTGTCGCCACCTAATCGTCTATGAAATCTAAATAGATGACCTGCATCAAGTAAAGATACAATCATTAAAACTAATCCTATTGGTATTGCAAACATTGACTTTAATAACGGATTAGGTTTCATTAAAAATATATAAATTGGATAAAATAAAATGAGTGCTGTGTATAAAGATAATGTTAAATATCTTAATTTTACATTTCTAATCAAAAGTTGTTTCATTTGATAGCCTCACTTTCTTTAGTAAAGGCATGAGTGGGATTACTTTTATATTTTTCTAAGTAAATCATCAATTCTTCAATGCTAGGATTTTGAATTTCAATTTGACTACCAAACAGTTCTTTAAATGTACTAGCATACTGCGTTAATGCTTTATAACCAGTTCTTCTACTTTCTTTATAAATCAATAGGTCTTCTAACTCATTATCAAGGTCCTCATTAAAACCTTTGACTATTTTAAACTGATTAATTAAATCTTCTAAAGAATCATTTAATATGATTTCTCCATCTCGTATATATACTAAATAATCTGCAATTTTTTCTAAATCCGAAATAATATGTGTTGAAATAAAAACTGTTTTTTCTTCATCAATCAGTTCTTGTTGAATAATTTCTAAAACTTCATTTCTAACTATGGGATCTAATCCTGATGTTGGTTCATCTAATACAAATAGCTCTGAATGATGACTAAAAGCAATTGCAAGAGACAATTTCATTTTCATACCTGTAGAAAATTGATTGATTTTTTGTTTATATGGTAATTCAAATTTATGTAGATAATGTTGAAATAAATCTTTATCCCATTTTTTATAAAATGGAGATATGATACTTTCTAATTTCTTTATAGACCACTTTTCATTGAAATAAGTCTCAGAATAAACAAAACCTATTTTATTCTTTAAATCAATAGGATTATTTATCATACTATCCCCTAAAATCGAAATACTACCGCTATCACATTGCATTAAATCCATAATTAATCGTATGACTGTTGTTTTCCCTGCACCATTAGCACCAATGAATCCTGTCACAAATCCACGAGGTACTTCAAAAGATACGTTTTTAAGTTGAAAATTATGATCCGAGTAATTAACTTTATTCAATTCTATAGCGTTCATAATTATTCCTCCTCATATATTAAAGAAAGAATTTCTTGAAGTTCTTCCAAAGACATTCCAATTGTCTTCGCTTCTTTAGTCATTGATTTAGCTAAATTCTCAATAACGAAGAACTGTTTTTCTTTAAGAATTGAATTATCTTGCTCTTTTACAAATGTGCCTTTACCTCTTATCGTAGTTACAAATCCATCTTTCTCTAAATCTTCATAAGCTCGTTTAGTTGTAATTAAACTCACTTGCAAATCTTTTGCTAACTCACGCATTGAAGGTAAATGTTCACCTGAAGATACGTATCCTTTTAAAATATTCTCTTTAATTTGTTGTTTAATTTGTTCATATATGGGATGTTCACTGGTGTTTTTCAAAATAATTTTCATTGATGTCCCCCTTTTCTCCTGTATATATACAATATACACACTATATACACTTTTGTAAAGGGTAACTATTAAAATGACTGTATAGAGAATTTAACTAGAACATTTAAATGCATAGACAATATATATACACAGTAAAAAAACAGTATGAACATTTTCATACTGTCTAAAATAAATTATTCAATTGACCTAAAATATCATTTCCTATTACGACGATCATTATTTCTACTAATAAATGCACAAATCATAAACATAATGGCTGCAAGTAGAAGTTTTATTCCTGAAGATTCGTTACCTGTAGCTTGTAAGTAATAACCAATAATGAATAATAAGACTGCTAATACTACAAATATTTTAGTCATATGCTTCACTGTACTCACCTCAATAGTATAAATTATATCAAATTTTGTTTTATAGATGTACTCCATTCATATATTATATTGATTGCGATATGTTTAACGTAATGTTACTATAAATTTGTATCCACAAATTATACTACACAACCCCAAACCTGGTACCAGCAGGCTTGGGGTTATTTTTGTGTACGGTCATCTATTTGTCTTTCCAATTGATTTCTAACCAAATTCTAAAGACAACTAGTAGTCCACCAGTTAATAAAGTGATAATTCCATCTTGCCACCACGTCATTATACTACACCTCCCAAATGCAAAGTGTCATATATGTCGATGACCTAAGATTATCTTAACACAAAAACAGAACGTATGTTCGTATTTATATTAGAAAATCTTTTCAATAACTAAGAATACTTTATCTTTAGTTAAATTCAAGCTAATATAAAGATAATGACTTTATTTTATAAAAGCGAGGTTATTCAATATGAACCCATTAGCCCAAAATTTAAATGAGCAACTTAATAATTCAAATCCAGAAATTTTACATATGCTTTCTGATTTGGGTCAAAAAATGTTTTATCCAAAAGGTATACTTTCTCAATCTGCTGAAGCTAAAAGTACTCAATATAATGCAACTATTGGGATGGCAACTAATGATAAAGGTAAAATGTATGCAGATTCATTAAATCAAATGTTTAATGATTTAACACCAGATGAAATTTTTCCTTATGCACCACCTCAAGGTGTCGAAGAATTACGTGACTTATGGCAAGCAAAAATGTTAAAAGACAATCCAGATTTAACTAAACAAGTAATGACACGTCCAATTGTCACTAACGCACTTACACATGGTCTTTCACTTGTAGCAGATTTATTTATAAATTCTGGAGATACTGTTTTATTACCTGAACATAATTGGGGAAATTATAAACTTGTTTTTGATACTCGTAATAATGCAAATATTTCAACTTACCCAATTTTTGATGAAAATGGACATTATACTACTGATGAGTTAGTTAAAACATTAGAATCTTATAATCAAGATAAAGTAGTAATGATTCTTAATTATCCTAACAATCCAACTGGCTATACACCTAATAAAGATGAAGTACATACAATTGTTAAAGCTATTGAACAATTGGCTAGTAAAGGAACTCAAGTTGTAGCTGTTATCGACGACGCTTATTATGGTTTGTTTTACGAAGACGTATATACACAATCCTTATTCACTGCATTAACTAATATCAATTCTAAAAATGTGTTACCTGTACGATTAGATGGTGCTACAAAAGAATTCTTTGCTTGGGGATTCCGTGTTGGATTTATCACATTTGGTGTTGAAGATGAAATTGCAAAAGATGTATTGGAAGCAAAAACTAAAGGTCTAATTCGCAGTAATATTTCAAGTGGACCTCTTCCATCACAAAGTGCAGTTAAACATGTATTGAAGAATAACGATCAATTTAATAAAGAAATCGAGCAAAATATTACGACCTTACGTGAACGATATGAAGTTACAAAATCAGTAGTTTACGACGAAAAATATGCTTCACACTGGCAAGCTTATGACTTTAATTCTGGTTATTTCATGGCGATTAAAGTTAAAGATGTTGACCCTGAAACATTACGTAAACATCTGATTGAACAATATTCAATTGGTGTTATTGCATTAAATCAAACAGATATACGTATTGCTTTTAGTTGTGTTGAAAAATCTGATATTCCTCATGTATTTGATTCCATTGCAAAAGCTATTGATGATTTACGTTAAAGTTAAGATAAAAAGGTTAGACCAAATGAATGGTCTAACCTTTTTAATATTGGTAATTAAGTTGTAGTTATATAAAAATCAATAAAATAAAACTTATAATTGCTAATGAAAATGGTCCAAATGTTTTTAATTTATCTTTTATAGTTATTCCCATAATACCATCAATTAATTGAACTAATACTAGTGAAAATTGCAATGAAGTAATACATAATGTACCTCTAATTTTTAGTAATTTTAAAAATTTTTATTACTATTCAATTCTATATTAAGTCAATTTAAAAGTCTTTCTTTTTGAGTCTGAATTTCAAAATTGTTAAACCTAAAATTAATATTAACAGATTAGTAGTACGAGTTGTCCCAGTATTTATACTACCTGTTTCAGGTAATTGTGACTTTTTATCTTTTATCGTTTTAAAACTATTTTCTTCTACCTTCACTGACTTAGATTCTGATAGAGTAACTTTATTAGTCTGTTTAGAAGAGGGTTTAAATGTAATAATTGCCTTTTGTTTATTAGAAATAGTTATTTGGACAGTATTACTCTTTTCACTATTTCTAATTGAACTATTAGCAAGGATTTTACTACCGTTGAGTTTGTTAATATCTTTAATGGTAATTACACCAGTTTTCTCATTAATATTGATACCATGGATTTTTTTATTAAACTTCCACGTTTTTCCAATTTTATTTGAAGTAATATCTATAATTTTTCCATTCGGTTTTACAATATTTATACTTACTTTATCTGTATTATCTTGTGGTGTGATTGTTATATGCTTCTTTTGTTTATCTAATTGGATTATCGGTGGTTTTGGTGCAGTTTCTTTATAAGAAACTTTAGCAGTAACTTCGCTTGGATCACTATTTCCTTGTGTGGCTTGGATTGTGACATGGCTACCGTTTTGAACACCGTCATGAGTTATTGTGATTACACCTTTAATAATATCAATGTTAATGCCTTTTACTTTATCATTTAATGACCGTTTGTCTCCTGTTTTTGTTGCGATTATTTCTTTCTGTTGACCATTTGAGTCAATATACTTCACGACCATTTTATCTGTATTATCTTGTGGTATAACTGTTATGCTGGCTTCTTGGTCATTTGTTGTTATTACTGGTGTGGCTGGTGTTGTTTCTTTATTTGGTACTTTGGCCGCTACTTCGCTTGGATTACTATTTCCTTGCGTGGCTTGAACTCTAACTTCGCTACCATTTTGAACACCATCATGAGTAATAGTCAATAAACCTGTTGTTGGGTTAATTGCAAAGCCTTGTGGATTATTTTCTATTGTCCACTGTTCCCCAACTTTCGTAGCTACTACTTCTTTCGAATAACCATTTGGATCTATATACTTCACTACCATTTTGTCTGTATTGTCTTGTGGTGTGATTGTTACACTAGCTTCTTGATCATTTGTTATTATCACTGGTGCGGCTGGTGTTGTTTCTTTATTTGGTACTTTGGCCATTATTTCGCTTGGATTACTATTTCCTTGCGTGGCTTGAACTCTAACTTCGCTGCCGTTTTGAACGCCGTCATGAGTAATAGTCAATAAACCTGTTGTTGGATTAATTGCAAAGCCTTGTGGATTATTTTCTATTGTCCACTGTTCCCCAACTTTCGTAGCTACTACTTCTTTCGAATCACCATTGGAATCTATATACTTCACGACCATTTTGTCTGTATTATCTTGTGGTGTGATTGTTAAACTAGCTTCTTGGTCATTTGTTGTTATTACTGGTGCGGCTGGTGTTGTTTCTTTATTTGGTACTTGAATTGTTACTTCGCTTGGATTGCTATTTCCTTGTGTAGCTTGAACTGTGACATTACTTCCATTTTGAACACCATCATGAGTTATAGTGATTACTCCATTTGTTCCATCAATGTTTATACCATCTACATTATCGTTTAGCGACCATTTGTCTCCATCTTTTGTTGCTACTACTTCTTTCGAATCACCATTGGAATCTATATACTTCACGACCATTTTGTCTGTGTTGTCTTGTGGTGTGATTGTTACGCTGGCTTCTTGGTCATTTGTTGTTATTACTGGTGCGGTTGGTGTTGCTTCTTTATATGGTATTTGTGTAGTTACTTCACTTGGATTGCTATTTCCTTGCGTGGCTTGAACTGTGATTTCGCTGCCGTTTTGAACGCCTTCATGAGTAATAGTCAATAAACCTGTTGTTGGATTAATTGCAAAGCCTTGTGGATTATTTTCTATTGTCCACTGTTCCCCAACTTTCGTAGCTACTACTTCTTTCGAATCTCCATTTGGATCTATATATTTCACTACTATTTTATCTGTATTGTCTTGTGGTGTGATTGTTACACTAGCTTCTTGGTCATTTGTTGTTATTACTGGTGCGGCTGGTGTTGCTTGTTTTAAAGGTATTTTATCTCTAGCTATTAAGCTAGAATCACTATTTCCATAATTTGATTCTGCGGTTACTTCACTGCCAACTTGAACTCCTTCATAATTAACAACCACTTCTCCGTTAATATCATTTATGCTTATGCCTTTAGGATTGTCGTTTAATTCCCAATGATCACTAATTTTTGTGGCAACTACTTCTTTTGATTCTCCATCTAGGCCAATATAATTTATAGTCATTTTATCAGTATCGCCTTGTGGTTGAATTATCAAACTAGCTTCTTCTTCAATTTTAATAATTTTTGGTTCAGGTGGTGCAATTTCTTTAACTGGCATGATAGCCCTAACTAAATTACTAGGATCACTATTTCCTTGCGTAGCACTAGCTGTTATCTCACTATGAGGAGCGACACCTATATAATTAATAGCGATTCCACCTGTTATAGGATTAATAGTAAATCCAGCAGGCGCCTCATTTAACAACCAATTATTTCCTTCTTTTTTGGCAATTAATTTAGACATCATTCCATCAGGATTAACATAATTTATTTCTAATTTATCTGCATTATTTGGCGGTGTAACAACTGTATACACATATTCATTGTTAGTAGTTATTTTCGGTTCTTGAGGAGAAAGTAGTTTAAGATTTATTTTTTCTTGTTCTAATTCAGTTGTTAGTTGGTTTATAATTGCCTGACTCTTTCTTTCCGCTATTGGCGTATTATTTAATGCTTCATTTAAAATGGATTTAGCTTCTTCTAATTTAGCTTTTAAATTATTTACAGAATTAGCCGTAAATTCAGATTCATTAATAGTATTTAAGTATTGTTTAATATTATTATATTTATCGTTCAATTCTTCTTTATACATCAAAATATCAACTTGCTGTTGATTAACAATATTAGTACCTATTTTTTGAGTATCATTACCTCTATAAGGGGCGTCTGTTTTGTACGTTACATTTCCATTTAAATCAATTGTATTGGGTTGTGTAGCTGGAAAATCAATTGTGTAAGTTATATTTTTGGTAGCACCTGCATCAATTTTGCCAGCATCGAGAGTTAAAGTGTTAGTAGCTTCATCAAAATTTGTACTAGCGTCAGTTGCAGAAATAAATTTGGAACCTGCTGGTAATAACACTACGTATTTTGTTTCTTTAGATCGAAAATGTCCTTTATTTTCAAGTGATACTGAAATCGTACCTCTAGCATAATTTGAGTTTGCAGAATCACTTCTAAAATCATATTTGATTTCATCAACATTTGAAGTTATATATGCACCACTATTAGCCCTTACTCTACTAACTATTCCACCATATAAATAACTCTTATTAGTTCCAAATCCTTGTTGAGCACCTGTTTGAGTAGAAGTTAATGTTTTCACATCAGCAACAGGTAGAAATGCAAGTCTTAATCTATTAACATCTTCAGGTACATTAATCATGAACGATAATCTTCCTGTAGGATATTTCCCCATACCATTAAGTGTCTTATCATAGTATACATTTGAACCATCTACACTAGTTACTTTGGCTTTAACTCCTGGCCAAGAGTTAATGACATTTAAAGCTGAGGAAACATACTCTACTACTAATTCTGAACCTGGATTAACGTCGATATCTTGATAAATACCAGCTACTCTTGGATCTAGTACTTTTCTATTATAACCATCAGTAGTTCTAGCTAATATTACGCCATATGGTGCGTTAGAATCACTCATGAAGGAACTATATTTTTTCCCTGCAGTTGTCAAAGTCATTGGATATTCAGGATCTGAAACAGTTGATAAACTATGCCATCCATCAACTCCTGTAACTACTGTAAGCTTATCTGTATTACTTGGTAAGTTTCCTCCAGTTACTTGCTCAAAATTACCATTTCGCAGTTCAGTGTTTATTTCATTTTTGTTTAATGGATCATTACTTTTATCATTATTAATAGGTTGGTTAGCCGATCTAAAAGATGTACCTCTATTTTGGTTTTTTATTGCACTATGTCTATTATTTTTATTAGGCTCAGTATTATTCGCTGGTATTCCGTTAGTCACTAATTGATCGTCATTATTTATTAAACGATTCTTTTTAGTTTCTTTTAAATCTACGTTATTTTCTCTTTTTAATAGTGAAGCCGAATTAATAAATTCTTGATAATAATCATCTATTTCTTTTTGAGTAGCTTGATTTTCAATGAATTGATCAGCATTTACTAACTTAGTTTTAAATTGTTGAACAGAATCATTCGTTTTATTTGATAAATCAATGTTCTTATATTGATTTATTAATTTCTTTAATTTTTCATTGTTTCCAACCGATGACTCTTCTGACTTTATATTATTGCTTCTAAATTGATTTGTTTGATTAGAATCTATTTGATTGTTTTCATCATATTCTTTTTGGACTTGGTTTGCATCAATTTGATTATTAGTTTCTCCACTTGCCTTTGAATTTGTGCTAGCGGAGTTACTATTTTTTTGTGCTTCAAAATTATTGGTCGTTAGTGTATTTGTTTGATTAGTTTCCTCTGCAGCACTTGCGCTATTCATATGACCAAATGATAAATATATAGATGCTACAGCAATACTTGTAGCACCATATCCTCTTAACTTTCTAATTGAAAAAAATTTTTTGTTAACTTCTTCTTGGTTGTAATTTCTAGGTTGATTCACTTTTAATTTTTTCTCCTTTTTGTCAATGTGATTATATTCAAGTAGCGTGACGTTCGTTAATACCATTCAATAGCAAATTAAAATATTTTGAAATAAAAATTACAATAAATAATATAACACCTAGTAAGTGGTAAGACAACTATTTTATTTTACTAAAAACTTCACTATTTATAATAAATTATTAATAAAATTTTAATTTTTATATTATGAAACCTTCATTTTATGTAAAAAGAAAAACTTTCTAGCAGATTTTCTACTAGAAAGTTTTTTTGATAGATTTCTATTTGATGACATTTTAAAAATTTATTATTATCTTTTATTTAATTTACATCATACCTGGCATTAAGTATGACCAAAAACTAACTAAAATAAACTTTGAGAAGCCTATTAAATCAACATTTACATATTTCTATTATACCATTATTTTTAGTTTTTTTATTTCATTATGACCAAATTATGACCACAAATATGTTATAATAAAGATGTACCGAAATGGTACACGTCTTAATCTTTTTCGTGATGGTTAAACGGTAGCGAATAGCAAACATATACGTTTGGTCGGTTGTTCATAGTTTTTGATGTGTGTTTCAAATGTATGAAATCACATTATACGAAATGATAGTTTTGTTTATCGTCAGGCTCAGCATAAAGGAAATTGTTTTGCAGTATATTAGTCTATGTCAGACTTAAAACGACACTTCTTCAGCTTTAAGAGGCTTATTAAATTTTCTAATTTGATATTCATATTGGAGTCACTACACTACGGTGTGGTGGCTTTTTTTATGTATGATTATCTTTAAACTCATTTCTCGATGCAACACAAGGCGTTTCTCAGAACAAAAAATACCATACCTATTTAAATAGATATGGCATTCTTTAATAGATTGGAAAAATAAAATGAAGATCTTAAATATTAAAAGAGCGACCAGCTCTACAGATATTATAACCAATTTCGAGTGTTTTAAACATAAAAAACACCACTAATTAAAGTGGTGTTGGAGTTAACATGAATATTATACAAAGGGGTAGAGCCAACTGACTCCATTGACCCTACCAATGTTTATCCGATTTTTTTATGGCTTAAACATAATTACTCTTTTTTTATCGCAAAAATAGTTAACGTTTGATTTAAAACATCATCATTTGCCACAGATTTGATATTATAGATCTGCCCCTTATATCTAACTTTGTGATATATCTCATTACCTTTACGATAGCGAATAATAAAAAATTACGCCCCATTTAAATACTCCAACTGTTAGTAAAACTTTTATTAATTGCCTAGATTTCCAGAAAATATTTTTTTAAATTATAATTGGTTCATCATTTGATGCTGAATTCCCTTTGTCTTGTTCTGGTTCGGGAAGAGTAGAAATTTCGTAAAGTATTGTCATTGGAATTTGCGTTGACGCAATTTTGTTTACGTGTTCTTCAACAATTTTTATAAATCTACTAGCTTGAGATTTGTCCATTTCTACTCTTTCAAGCCACTTACCAAACTCTCCATGTGCTAAGTCATTCTCTTTAACGTGTTTCAATCTTCGACCGATTTCGAAAACAGAATAATCAGCTTTTGCTAATATTGAATTTAACTATGTTATATACACTTTAAACATACATAGTTATTAAAACTCATTTCTCACTGCAACACAGGACGTTTCTCAGCGTAAAAAAAACGCCACTCAAAAGTGACGTTTATATCGAAACATTTAACTTAATATGTGCTAATAAATAAAATTTAAGTTCATTTAAAATCATTTAATTTTTAAAATAGCCATTCGCAAGCCATTTTCACTTACATGATCTTGAATCTCTATAAAACCAAAGTCTTTATAAAATTCTCTTAATCTATCTACATCTTCATACTCTACCCACACATATGAGCCAGCGCTAATTTTTTGTGCTTCGTCAATCATTCCATATGCTAAAGTTAATAAATCTTTACCAGTAACAGCTTTTGTTTTCAAAGCTTCTTCGGAGTAATTTTTTCCAATTTGCGCTATTAAAAAACCTTGTATTAGTAAATTTTCACTATTACTCATTTTTTCACCTTTTTGATTTAACCGACCTTTTAAACTATTAGAACACTTACCTAACATTCTTTTAGTAAAAAGCAAAGGTTTATTAGTTATAGTAAAATAACCTACTAAAATTGGGTTACCTTGAAATGTAGATATTACTAAATGAGTTCTTGAAAGACCTTGTTTATCAAAATTTATTGCTTTTGTTTTAAGGAAGTTTTTAACGTCTTGTGCAGCTTTATTACCAGTCACAGAGATAGTTTCAAAAGTATTCAAAAATTCTTGTAATTGCTTTTCTTTTGATTTTATTTCATCTTTATTTCCAATGAGGATTTCAGATAAAGATAGAATTTTTAAAGACACTGTTTATTAAAACCATCCAAAATAGAGTTTATCTCTTCATCATTTTTGACTTTAGTTGCCTTAACTTGCGTTTTATTAACTTTTCCTTTATTTTCACTACGATCCATTGCGTCAAGAAGTTTCTGAGCTGATTTTTTACTGAATTTGTAATCAGTAGTAATACTTATAGTAGCCATACTTCTCACATCTTCCCTTATTTTAATTATAAAACTTTTAATTTCTCCTAAGATTATACGTTCCTCTATAATCTATATACATTGTAAGTTTATTTAACTTAAAGTTCAATTACTTTTACTAAATTGTAATAATTAAATCAATATATCTTTAACACTTAAACTTCCTCCGAATTGAATTTTTGCAGCGTTTTTAGCTTCTTCTTCGCTATTATAGATTATTCGCCCTAAGTCATTGTCCCCTTTTTTATGAGGCAGTCTTTGTAAAGAATTATCGTTGTTAACTACATTATCGATTAGATCGTTATATTTAAAATAATACTCGTCTTCCATTAGGGCTAATTCAAAAAAAGAGTTTTTTTCACATTTCTTTAAAGGAACAATTTCATTCAATTTTAATTTTAATACCAAAGTTTTATCGTTTTCTTTTTTATAATCTATATAATAGTCAGCTAAAGGGTTGATACTATAATAGTCTATACTATTTCTAAATGGTTTAAACATAGTTTTTATTTCTTCATAAGTCATTTTTTAATCTCCAACATTATTTATTTATATTATACCCTTTTAATTTATAAATAAATGACATACTATAAAGCTAACCATTATTAGAAAGAGTGAGATAATATGTTGTTTTTAGGAATATTTAATCAAAATGGATATTTATATGAACATGGAGCAGATTTATTAGCAGCAATTGGTACTACAGCAGCAGTAATTGTTTCTTTAATAGTATCCAATAATTCTAAAAATAGGGAAAAAAAAGAAGAAATAATTAGAAATAATAAAACTCTTGAATTAATCGACTTAATTTCATATAAACATAATAATAGGATAAATATTATTGAAGAAAATTTGCTAAATATTGAAAATAACACAAATATAATTCGAATTTTCCCTCAAGATAGCGATATTCCTGAGTTTTCAGGATATGAAATTCCCGTTAAAAACTTTGAATTCATTAATTTTCCTGCAAAATTTAAAGAAAAAAGTAATTCAAGAAGAAAATTACTAACTAAAAACAAATCAAGAAAAGATATTTTGCAAATTTATAATCTATTTATAGATAAAAATGTAATTACAATAGTAGAAGAATTCATTGAAGAGTTAAATTCCATTTTAATTAACCATCATTTAAATTTAAATTCTTCATCATTAGACAAAATAAATATTAAATTAGAAAGCCTGTTCTCTTTGAAAGAACATATTAGAAATTATGAAAAAAATATAGAGCCTGTGGTGAATAGTGTTTTTTCTGAAATGGGTTTTATGTATACACAGCCAGGATATGAAAATATTGCCAGTAACTTCTATAAAGAGAAATTAAACAATGAATTTAATTTATTAGATAATATAAAGAACGATTTTAAAATAGTTAAAAGTAGTTTATCTTTGAATGAAAAAAGTTCATCTCAATAATAAAATTAAATTTTAAATTATTTACTAACATATTACCAATTGGGAAATCTGCTTTCTTTAACTCGTGCAGTCCTAATCTGGTACAACATCTTTTTATGAATTTCAAAACTGGAAAAATTAAGCACATTCTCAAAGTGAGCATGTGCTTAATTATATTGTTGTAAGTAATTAAAGGGATTCTATTTTCCACTTCTCTAGCATCGTAAAATACAACGGTAGGTGTCAGGCAACTTTTCATTACTGCATGTATGAGATCGTGTTTCACGCCCCCCTTATTACATTTCGTTAATCTTCATCCCATCCACCAATACTTTCAATAAATATTGGTGACGCCACATTCATATATACTTTATCAGTAAATATAGTTTCCACATCTTCATTTAATTTATCTATCATTATTTATATAAATATGTTTCGTAATTAGTTTTAAGGGCTACACCTAAGATCTGAAAATAGACAGTTAAGCAAACTAAAACAAAATAAAGTATCAACATGATATTTTAAATACTAAAAAAGAGATGATTCTTATTTCTAATTATATGACAACTATCTTTATTCTTTTTATTAGTTTACCTTTAGTAATTTCTAGACATTTGATAAACAAAGATTCTTTATCAAAGTTTAATTTGAAAATAAATAAAAGCATCACTAATTCCATTATTCTCATGAACGTTTTTATTACAGTAATCATCTTCTTTACTTCGTTTTTTATTCTTAGTCTTAATCAAAACGTAAATAATGTTGCTAATAGTATTAAGATAACTTTATATTTCACTATATATTATTTTTTAAATGTAATCCTCTTATCCTATAGAATGTTTTTAAATAATAAGAAAATTAATATAAAACATTTTGAAGACCATTTTTCACCCTATAGAATTGAAATATACTTGTTTGCTTTAGTAATTAACTTTACAATAATTATATTTAAAAATACATTTACGCAGTCTATGTATAATGCCTTCACCTTTCTTATTATATTTGACACTTTAATTAGTTTAATATTAAAAACTATTAAGAATTATGTAAAAAATGGAGAGGAATGATAATTATGTTAGAAGATATAAAAAAAGCTAAATGGAATTTCATCACGCTTGTTTTGTCTATTATTTCATTTACTATATTAAAAAAAACATCAGATAACTTTGTTATTGAGTTTGGAAAAAAAGTCAAAATTAGCAATCTACTTAGAGACGGATACTTAAGTTCAACAATGCAAATATTAGGTCTTATATTCACCACTATTGTATTACTAGCTATAACCCTTTTTCTTTGTTTTAAGTTCCGCTCTGTGACAAGTATTTTTCAAGGTATAATTGCCATTATCTTAATTATCTCTATTTTAAGTATTAGTATCGTACCCTATTTAGGAACTCTTATTTTACTAGTTAGTATAGTAGCCCTAATATTTTTTATTGCTAATGATATTTAATCATAAAGCTACCAATCACGGTAGCTTTTCTATTGTCTTATCAAATATTTGCCTAATTCTTTGAGCAGTTACGTTAAACATTTTAGCGATATCTTTTAATTCTCTCCCACTAATGATTAGCCAAAATATGGAAAATTCTCTATCTGTGGCAATTAAATTAACTTCATCTATTAGATCATTGATATATTCATGATTTCCTACATTTAAATTCTGTTCTTCAATAGTTACATTGGAATCAAAAGAAAAGAAATCATCAATTGAAGTATCCACAACCTCAATTTCGCTTTGCTCATTATTTTTACGATATTCTATTATATTCGCTTTAACTGTCGCTAAATCATATATCACTAGTCATCACACCCTTATTTTAACTGGATAACGTTACTGCTCCCTTTTTAGTTGTTATGGGCTTTCTCATTTTCATAATTTTTAATATTCTCTGTCTCTCTTGCTCCTTAAAACGTTGCCCTCTCTTATCATTTGTTCTTGTGAATATATCTTCACGAAGTTTATCTATCAATTGGGTTGGTCTAAATCTACCGTTTGAATTCATATAAGTCATAATGGCTGTTTGATCTTGTTTTGAGTATTGACTAATAATTTGTTTAAGAATATTCATATTAACTTTAGATCTATCTTTATACTTTTGTAGATTTTCTTTACTTTCAATAATCCACTCCACAAGTTTATCAATTGGATAAGATACAGTGATGACACCTCTTATATCATCACAAGTCATATGCGATTGATTTAAGTAATACATTTCGTTAATTTGATTTTGAATAAGATTACATTTTCGATTAATAAACTTGGGATTGTACTTAGTTAATAGTTCATATTCTGTAATTTTATTTGATGGACGATAGTATAAAACATGATTGAGCGTTTTTAAGATCATATTTACCTCCACTATATATTAGTAACTAGGAATCTGTTTCTTGTATCCATTGTGATACCTAATGATGTAGCTATATTTTTTAACGCTTTTAACGTATCTATATAGACCTTAAAATGTTCATTTACCTTCTGTGTATCTGTATGGTACATACCTTGTTCTTTTATCTTCTCGTACGCATTATCATTGATACATATTATTTCACAGTACCTTTTTACTAACATGTAATCTAAGTTGGATATAGGTAACTCTTTTAGTAATGGTACAATTCTCAACCACTCTTTTTGTGCTTGTGTGGGTAAATCTTTGGGTACTGGTTTAACGGATATTGGTTCAAATTGAAATAAGCCATTTTCAACCAATTGTGCTTGCTCTAATTCCTCTTTAGTATGATGCCCTGTTTTAACTGCATTCAATTTTCTTGGCCGTCCCATTATTTACACCTCCAAAGCCATTTAAGATTTTTAGTTTCTGGAAATTGGTCACAAAAAAGTTATCGAGCGATTATACGCTTAAATAAAACGTAGGGGGTTGTTTAAGCCCTCCCCTTAAATTCCAAACCTTTATTTCACTTAATTTATTTATGTGTTTATATAGGGCTTTAAAATACCTCTGTGCGTGTGTATAAAACGCCTATAAATAAGCAACGACCAATCTATGTATATAGAAATAATCATTTAACGTATGAACGTTCTCTTACCAATATTAATTGCTATGCTTTAAATTTAATACTTGAATAATTATATGTATATTTCATGCTAGTTAACGCTTTATATGTTGTTCACAGTATCAATAATCTATGAATTAACTCATTTATAGTTTGCTTGTTCACTCTAAGGTTACATAACCTATAACACATGTGTAAGTCCTCCTATGTAACTCGCATTTTAATTTAATGAGTTATATATAAATAAAAAACCATCATTACTAAATATTAGTTCAGCAATGATGGAAAGAAGTAGATCAAACTTTTAATGACAACTTATAATGAACAAGCAAAGTATAATTGAATAGTTTATAAAGTATTCAATAGATACATTTATATCTACATTAATTATACTACAACAATTATATTATATCAACTTTATTTTGTGTTGATAGATATTAATTCAATTTTATTAATTAGGTTGATTGTACTATTATCCATTCCAATTGAAGATACATAACATTGTATTGATTGAATTTCTTTGCTCTTAGCTAACTGAACTAACTTATTTATATTATCTTTATTGTTACTTGGTTGCTTGACTGATATACCAAAACCTAAACTATCTTTACCATTCACAACTAATATATTCTTGTCCTTTGTATTACCAATATAGAAGTTCTTATCATTGTCTAAAACTATATCAGTACCTTCATCATTACTGAACTTCTTAAATGCACCTCTAACTATTGAACCTTGTTTATATGTAACACTTGAGCTTGATAAACCACTAGCATTAGCGTAGTTAATCTTTGAGTTATCATATAAGGGTTTAAATATAACTAACTGCTTTTGTTCATCGTATCCTAAAGCATATTCACCTTCTAATGGGCTAACTATCGTGTAACTCATCTATTTACCTCCTACCACTTTTTATTTCCATTATAGTAATCTTGGTCTGCTTTACGATTAACCATAAATAAACGATCTCTTATATCATTAGCTAATATAGTTGGATCAGTATTTGTATTGAATGGGTCATCAGATAAATCAGCACTTGTTTGAATATTTAAACGCCAATCATCTGGACGAGCTAATGCATTAGATACATAAGTTTGTCTTGTATTTCTACGTTCTAACTCAACCTTATTCTCAGCTAACTCGTTATATACATCTACCAACTCATCAATTTTATGATTAAATTTATCAATAAGCGTTTTGTTATTACTACTTAGATCTTTCACTTCATCATTTAAAGCTTTCTTGAAGCTGTCTACATCGCCTTGATTAATGTTATGTTCTTCATCGTTAGACTGTTCTGTTAATTCCACAATGTCATTTTCAAGTTTATTTTGTTCTTTCTTTAAACTTGCAATCATAGCGAAGTCATTTTCATTTCTGTAATAAGATAATTTATAATCAAACTCTTTTAATTGATCTGTTACTTTTGTTTTTTCTAACTCTACTTGTTTCCTATTTTCAACTTTGGGTTGTATGTATTTATCAAATATTTCAATAGACTTTTCTTTTGTCATTATTTTACACCTCTACATTTTATATTGTTCAAAACTCATTTTAGTACCTGGTATTAATTAATTTAATTATACCATATAACAACTTACAAAGCCAGTTATATCAAGGCTTTTACGTATGTTGTCTATTATTGATTTCATTGTTAAATGATTCGATGGACTGCTGTATATCTTCCGTTTTTACTATGGTATTTATAAAACCAAATTCATTGATCTTACTTTCATATTCAACATTAGGACTAATCACATTTATAATTTCAATCACATCATTAAAATAATTGAGTTCAAAATGATTATGACTTAGATAAATCATTCTCTTTATTTGGCTTAAATCTTTTATTATCTCGTTATCTTTCATTGCTATTAATCTTCCGTTCGCATTCACTATATTAAATTCTTTAATTAGTTCTACTGCACTTTTAAATTCTGGATTCATTTTAATTTCTCCTATTCTTTTTAATATAATTTAAGTAACTTTTAGTTCTAGCTAGTACAAATTCAAAATTACCTGTAGCAATTAATTTATAACTTGATCTATGGTTTTTTTAGGTATATAACTCTCACGCCAAGCGACCCATTGCCCTTTAATATGCTCTATATAAATATCAGATACATGGCTTATTGAACGGAAATAAATCTCGTTAGACACACCAACTATTAAACCAATTTGTTCGGCTTGTTCATCTAAATTGTAATTCTCTTTAACGGCTTGCACTTCTAACAGTCGCCTCCCATTCCTTTTCACTTATTACATCACCACTTTTATTATCACCAATTAATGTACGCAACGGCTCAATATCTATGTTACATTGGTTTGCATAGCTTACTGCTTTATATAAATCATCGTTTCTGTATTCACTTTGACCGTCTATAATACGTTGATATGCACGTTTACCCTCTCCACCTTTGCCACCTCTCACATGATCAAAATTATAATTAGGTAACACTCTTTCTATTGAGTATGATTCTAACGTTTGCTGTGTATAATTACCGTGCTTTGAAAATATACGTTTTTCAAAATCACCTTGATACATTTTAGGTTTTATTCCGTTATGTTTATATTTGCCTTTAAATGTTTGGCTACCTGCTAAAACAAAATAACTATTGTCATGTGCCTTAATATCTACACCAGCCAAATATCCTATTTTTTGACCATATGCAACACCTTCTCGCTTATTAAAAATAATGTGCCTGCCACCACTGGGCGTGGTCTGTACTAATGTATTACGTGCATTCGATACAATTTCCTCATAATATGGTGTATGTTCAATACTTTCAAATCCATTCTCACCGTCAACATGGTTAATATCAATGTCGATACACCATATACCTCGAGTTAATACACCTAGTACATTAGCCCTATGATATTGATTAGAATGATATTCAATAAATTCATCAGTTACATCTTTTTCTGCAAATGACACTGTTGGCTTTTTATGTTGATTTAGTGGTATCACTTCAATATTCTTTTTCAATAATTGTTTCGCTACATGATAACCTGTCATTGAATACCTCCTTTATAGGTAACTGGTAACCCTCGTAACCTATATTTTTTCTAATAGAGCCACTTATAATTTAACTACCTATACACCTACAAGAAATAATGGTTACAAAGGTTACCGCTTGATATATCAACATATTTTAGGTTACAAAGAGAGTTACTAAAGGTTACCGTAACCCTTATTAATCAGAAATTAAGGATAATGCCATATTAAACAATTCGGCATTTTCTACTTTGTGAATTTTTGTATTTACGCCTTCAATTTTTATTTGCTTGTTAATACCGACACCTATCTTTTTCATATCTTGACGAGCTTTTTTATATTTCATATTCTTATAATCCTCCTCTATTAATCTTAGCAATGTATCATCACCGGCATGAATAAAGCCTTGCTTAGATAATACTTTCAACATAACAACTTGTGTCTCAGTCAATTCTTCTTCACTGAAATAATGTTTCAATGTCACATCTTTAAACTTAAAATCTCGCCCAATTTCTTTAAGATATTCTAAACTTGTAATTAAGAATGAAACCGATGCTACTTCAGAATCTTCATCGTTTGGTTGTACAAAATTCCAATATGGTTCAAAAATCTTGTATCTTTCATCATCAGTTTCTCCTATCGGTCTATCTTTAAAAGCTATTTTTATTGTTCTAGTAGTATTAGCTGTAATTTCACCAGTATCCACACTTTCATTTGTATCTAGTATTAATACAGACTTATTTTTAAATGTGAATGCATTACGACCAATGCCACGTCCTGAAATTGTTTCACCAGTTGCTATTTTTCTTAGTATTCTCATCATAGGTTTGGTTATTTCACCTGTTTCATTAGCATGTGCTATATCTGCACCATAGAAATTCATCCATTCGTTAGCTGCTTCAAAACCACCTGAGACAAGTCCATCAAAGTTCACTTTGTTAACGTGTAACAGTTTATTAAATGTAGTTATAAATAAACCTTTACCTGAACGTCCGAAATCTTTAAATAAGAACCATTTTTCGGCTTGAATAAGTTTCATTTTGCGATACATTGTATAAGCATGTACCAGTTTTAAATTATGTTTACTTTTCTCATTATCAGTAACCAAATCATAAAAATCATTTGGCGTTTTGAAATCTAAATCGTTGTAGTTTACGTCATACTTAATAGCGTATAACTCATTATCTTGTGGCTTTTCTTTTGTGAGTTTTAATTTCTTACAGTTATATATGAAATCATTACCAGCAATACTATATGGGTAAATTTTATATTCATGTTCTAATTCAAGATAATCATGGTATAACTCAAGCATGATTTCAAGAAAATCATCAATTTGGTTTTTAGGTTCAATCGGATAACTTAACTTAAAATTAGTATCGTCAATCACTTCATATTGATTATTTTTGACAATAAGGAATTGGTCTAATTGTTTAGAATAGATGACTTTATCAGAAATTAAATCTGCAATAAAACGAGCATAATTATTAAAAGGATCTGGTTTAAAATGTGCTTCTTTTTCGTCTTGATCGTTAGTTTTAACGAAAATTCTTCCGTATACCAGTCCAATTTCTTTAGGTTTTATGGTATAATCTAAAGTAAGATTATTAATATAATCACCTGCAACATCGTCTTTCTTGCGATGATACGCATTACCTTTGTTATCAAAAATTTGTTTATCACTAGAGATAGAAGCGAAATTTATTCGCTTACTTATCTCCTTAATTCTTGATAAATTGTTAGTGATTATATAATCTAAATTTGAATGAAACTCAAAATGCTTTTTGTATAAACTAACTTCGTCCATGTTATCAACCTTTCATTTATGTTATTATTTATTTTGTATTTATTAAATTAAATACTTCTTGCTACGCGTTATCTTTACTTTGGTCGGTTGAAGATGACGCTTTTTCTATGTCTATCAATACCGTATCTAGTTCTTTTAGATACATATTCAACAAATCAATGTGTTGCGTGATGTAGCGACGTTGTTCGTGGTATGAGTACCCGTGTTTCAATATTTCATCTTTCGTTAACATGTGATCACTATCATGCGTAAAATAGCCATCATCAAACCACCCCAATGTTGTTAATGCATCACTAATTTTTTGTTTAATAATGTCTACATCTTCAATTAAACTTTTAGTTTCCCAGTTCATTATTGCTTAACTCCTTTACTAAATGGAATTACATTATTATCTTTTAACGTTGGTACTGGAACGCCGTAATAAGTGCATACATTTTCAAATCTTTTATATTTCTGTTCCCAATTCTTAAATTCTTCTTCAAATTGTCCATACACACTTTCAAATTCAAATTTGAGATCGTCTAATACAATTTGCTCAATAGCCTCTGCACCTTTAATATCATCTTCTTCCCTATATGCTTTAGCCTTTTCAGTTAAATAACCTATCAACTCTGAAAGTCTTTCTGTTTCACCTCTTAACTGAGATACGTTCATAGCTGGTATTGCCATATCATCATATGCTTTTAAAATTTCCGTTATCATCTTATTCATTCTCCCATTCAAAATTATTTTCAATTTGTTGTAATGTCCATTCAATTATTGCCTGTAAATTTTGTTCACGGTCTACTGTTTCAGTCCATTCATTATGACCTTCTTTAAAATGATGTTCATATTCAGTAGATTTGTCATTTGCAACTGAACCTAATGTGTTATAAATACCTTCAATTACTTTTAACTGTTCTTCATTCATCTTTACTCAACCTCCAATAAATTTAATCCGTATGCTGTACCTACAATAAAAATCGCAAACGCAAGATAAATACCAATTGCATATACAAATAACAATGTGATAAGTGATACTAAAGTTACATAAAATATTTGATTTTTCATTGCGTCTCCTCCAATAAACGTTTGATATCTACACGTTTTAAATCGTTGTTCTGAATATCCATTTGGGCAGTAATTTGCTCCATAAATGCATCAACATCAGATTTCTTAAAACGATAAGTACTTCCTACTCTGAAATAGCGCATGCCGTTTTTAATAAGTAATTCATCGATTGTCGGCTTGCTTAAATTCAGATATTCAGATAATTCTTTAAACGTCATAAAATACTTATCACGTGCCAATTCGTCCACACGTTCATTAATCGCCTGTTCTAATAACTCACGTGCTTCATCTTCATCAATGTTAATGTTGAACATAGGTTATGCCTCCTTAAGCCATTTGCTGCTTGTTGTTGTATTTGTCATAAATATGCTTTTTCACTGATAAAGGAAGATTATATTTATCAACAAATACCATGAATTCTACTGTGTCACTTAATACTTGTTGTCTTAACTCCAGCATTTCCTGTGTCATATCTCCCTTTTGAACTATCTTAGGAAAGCCATATACGTTTGATACTGCTTTATTACTAATTGATTGAGCTTTGCAATAATCTTTTTTAGAAATAGCTTTAATACCATTTTTCAAGTTATCCATAGCTTCTTTTTGTTTTTCTTTGTCTAACATTCGGAACATTTCAAAATCTTTAAGTCCTGTAGACTTACGTAATTCAACTAGCACGTCACAAATCCAATCTTGGAAATCTAGAGCTTCAGTTTTGTTAGAACGCATGACGAGTCTATAGATACCTTTTTCATTGATAATAGTTAGTGTTTGTTGACCTCCAAGGGTACTACCTTTTAGAGTATCCTTTACATGTTCAGGTAAATATTTTGTAGCATTGAATGCATCCCTAAAACCTAATACCTTTGCCACATCTCCTGCTACTGCCCAATATTTGTCTTCTTTTTCGATAAACCGAATTTCTTTATCATTGAAAATTTGTTTGATCATTGGTTATGCCTCCTTTAATTCTTTTACTTTAAAAACATCATTAAAATTGATATCCAACTCATCTACAATCAACTTAGCAACACGTGGCGTTACTCTTTTGTTTTTAAATACATAAGTGATAGTTGCAGGTGTGACATCAATTTTTTTAGCAAAATCACTTTTGTTATTACCACTCATTAAAATTAATTCGTAGAGTTTTTTACCATCAGTTAATTCAATCATCTTATTCACCTCTTTTTAATTTCTGGAGATTATTTTTAATCTCTTTAACTCTAATTAAAGAATAATATATATAACCACAAAATGCAAGAGATAATTTTTTATTTCTTCAAGATTGTTTAAATGGTATACTTCAAATGAGGTGAATAAAAATGTTAAGTATAGAAATAAGTGAGAAAATTGGAAATCTATTAAAGGAAGCAAGGAAAGAAAGAAAAATATCTGCTAATAAATTAGTAAAAAAAATAAAATATTCACAAAGTCACATTAGTGGTATTGAAAACGGCTCAAAATTAATACCGTCAAAATCTTTTATAACTAAATACCTTAGAGCAATAACAAACGATAATTTTTCTGAAGTAAATTATTATATAAATGAGATTAATGAAATTGCGAACGGAGAAATAGAATTAGCTACATATATTGATGAATCAACTTCATTAATGGACGCTTTCGTTAATAATTTTGAAAGTGACACATCAAAATTAAATACATTTGTAGAGGAATTGCAAAATGGGGATAATAAAAAGGATTTTTATAACTTTCCCATTAACGATTTGAAATTTCATTTAGTTGATATGAATAATCAAAAATATTTTAATAAGGTGTTACTTTCTTCAGATGACCGTGAACATATAAAGGAATATATCGAAAGTTATATCGAATTAAAATATAAGATTTACTTAAATCAAATTAATGATTTATATTCTAAAAATAAATTAGAAGAAAAAACTTATAAACAAGAGTATTATCAAATAGATCGTATACTAAAATCTATTAAAGGCGATAACTATGGCAACATATGAAAAACGTGGTAACTCATGGCGTTATCGTATTTCTACTGGTAAGAATCCTACCACAGGCAAATATGAATATATCTCTAAATCTGGCTTTAAACGTAAATCAGATGCCAAACATCATGCCGAAATGGTCGAACGTCAATTAAGAAATGGTGAGTATATTGCACCGTCTACATCTACATTTAAACAAGTAGCAGACGATTGGCTAAAACAGTATGCGAATGATGTTAAAGTAAGTAGCGTAAGAGCGCGTGAGAAAGCCATATACCATGCCATAGAGCGTTTTAATACTTATCCAATACAAACCTATCAAGAAACATGATTATCAGCGCATTGTGGACGATATGAGCGCACAGTACAGTAAGAATTATGTTGATAGTATTGTGGCATCTACGAATATGATTTTTAAATATGCTTACGATATGAAGTTAATTAAAGTTTTACCTAGTGAGGGAATTAAGCGACCTAAAAAGAAGCGTACTGTTGAAGAATTAGAGGACACTGAGATACATAAAAAGTTTCTTGAAAAAGATGAATTATTTCAATTCCTAGAGGTTGCTAAAAATAACCATGCACCACTTAATAGCTTTGAAGTATTTACCACACTAGCATATACAGGCATGCGTGCAGGCGAATTGTTGGCGTTGAAGTGGTCTGATATAGACTTTGATAACAATACGATCAGTATTACTAAAACGTATTACAATCCAAATAACAATAAGAAGAAATATCAAATACTCACACCTAAAACTGAAAGTTCTATCGGTAAAATCACGGTAGATGCTAATGTGATGAAGATGTTGCATGACTATAAGATTAATGTACAGGACAATTGGAAAGATGAATTATATGTAGATAATAATTTTGTGTTCACAGATAATAACGGATATCCACTTGTGATTAAGAAATTATCTATGTGGATTCAGTCCATTATGTCACGTACTGATATCAACAAAAACATCTCTACCCACTCGTTCAGACACACACATTGTGCATTACTCATTGAGGCTGGTGTACATATTAAGGAGATACAAGAAAGATTACGCCATAAGGATATCAATACCACAATGAATATCTACGCTAAAATTACAAATTCATACAAAAAAGACGCTTCCCAAAAGTTCAGTCGACTTATGGAAAACGTCTCAAAAGAATTATTTTAAAATTTATATGACCAAATTATGACCATTGAACATTACAAACGTTGATATAACGGTGTTCAGTGGTCTTTTTACATCATACCTGGCATTCCGCCACCCATTCCAGCTGAATCATTTTGATCTTTGTCAGGGATAGATGCAACAACCGCTTCAGTTGTTAAGAACATTGCTGCTACACTTGCTGCATGTTGTAATGCAGAACGAGTTACTTTAGTAGGATCCACTATTCCTTCTTCAAGCATATTTACCCATTCATTAGTTGCTGCATTAAAACCAACACCTGGATCTGCATTTTTTAATCGTTCAACAATGATTGAACCTTCTAAACCAGCGTTTTCAGCAATTTGTCTTACAGGTGCTTGTAATGCTTTTAAGACAATATTCACACCTGTTTCAACGTCTCCTTCTGCTTCAATTTCACTTACTTTTTTGTAAATATTAACTAAGGCAGTTCCACCACCAGCAACAATTCCTTCTTCTACTGCTGCTCTAGTTGAGTTCAATGCATCTTCAATACGTAATTTACGCTCTTTAAGTTCAGTTTCACTAGCAGCACCTACTTTGATTACTGCAACACCACCAGCTAATTTAGCAAGGCGTTCTTGTAATTTTTCTTTATCAAAGTCAGAATCTGTTTCTTCAATTTGAGCTTTAATTTGGCTAACACGAGCGTCGATGTTATTTTCATCGCCGTCACCGTCAACTACAGTTGTATTATCTTTAGTGACTTCAACTTTGTTTGCAGTACCTAACATATCAATTGAAGCATCTTTTAAATCTAATCCTAAATCATCAGTAATCACTTGAGCACCTGTTAATATAGCTAAATCTTCTAACATTGCCTTACGACGATCACCAAAACCAGGTGCTTTAACTGCAACTGCTGTAAATGTTCCACGCATACGGTTTAATACGATATTAGTTAATGCGTCACCTTCTACTTCATCAGCAACAATTAAAATTGGACGATTTGATTGAACAACTTGTTCTAATAACGGTAAAATATCTTGGAATGATGATATTTTCTTGTCAGTTACTAAAATATATGGTCTTTCTAATTCAGCAATCATTTTATCTGAATCTGTTACCATATATGGTGATTGATATCCTCGATCAAATTGCATACCTTCAACGACTTCTAATTCAGTATTAAATCCACTAGATTCTTCAATAGTAATAACACCGTCATTACCAACTTTTTCCATTGCTTCTGAAATGTATTTACCAATTTCTTCGTCAGCTGCAGAAATAGCACCTACTTGAGCAATTTCATTTTTATTTTCAACTTTTTGAGAAATATCATGTAATGCTGCAACTGCTACTTGTACTGCTTTATCGATACCTTGTCTTAAACCAACAGGATTAGCGCCACTTGTTACGTTTTTGAGACCTTCTTGAATCATCGCTTGTGCTAAAACTGTTGCTGTTGTTGTACCATCACCAGCAATTTCATTAGTTTTATTAGCGACTTCTTGTACTAATTTAGCACCCATATTTTCATAAGGATCTTCTAATTCTATTTCTTTTGCAATTGTTACACCATCATTTGTAATTAATGGTGCTGTATATTCTTTATCTAATACAACGTTACGCCCTTTTGGACCAATAGTTACTTTTACAGCATTCGCTAATTTATCTACACCGCGTAACATTGATTGACGTGCATCTTCTGAAAATTTTAAGTCTTTAGCCATTATGTCTGACCTCCAGTATAATAAGTAATTTCATGTTTTAATTTATATGTTTTATTTATTCTTCAATAATTGCTAATATGTCATCTTCATTTAATACGATGTATGTTTCCTCGCCTCGTTTAACTTCTGTTCCTGCATATTGTTGAAATACAATTGTATCTCCTTCTTTAACTTCAGGAGCAACTCTAGAACCATCGTCTAATAAGCGGCCTTTACCCACTGCTTTAACGATACCTTCATTTGATTTTTCTTTAGCACTATCAGTTAATACGATACCGCTTTTTGTTGTTTGTTCTTGTTCTTTTCTTTCAATAATCACACGATTTCCTAATGGTTTAAGCATGATTGTTCCTCCTCGTGATCACAAATTTTAGCACTTTAACTTTTAGAGTGCTAAACTACTTTTAATAATAATCAAATTTGGTCAATATTTCAAGTCAAAGCACTCTTAAATAATTTTGTACATTAACTTTATTTACGATAAAATAAACTATAAACAGAAAATCGGAGGTTCATTATGAATAGATTTTGGGTATCTTTATTAACGATATTCATCTATGCCTTAGCTCAATTCTTACCTGGTATCATTTTAGGAAGTGGATTAGTTCATCTTGAAAAAGGCATGAAAACAACTCAATTTATGATATATACGCAAGTTTCATTATTTATTATTGCAGCTATCATAATTATTTTAATCAATTTAAAAATTAAAAATCCTACTAAACTTGAAGCTGGTTTTAAAGAACCTAAACGTTATATTTTAAGTTGGGCATTACTTGGTTTTTGTATCGTTATGCTTTATCAGGTCGTTGTTAGTTTAATTTATGTTGCGATTACAGGGCAACAACAACCGAGTCCAAATACAGAAAGACTTATGGCAATCGCAAGACAAATGCCAATATTTATTTTATTAGTTTCAATAGTAGGTCCAATTTTAGAGGAATTTGTATTCAGAAAAGTACTCTTTGGTGAATTATATAACGCGATTAAAGGAAATCGAATTGTTGCCTTTTTAATAGCTTCAATTGTTAGTTCCCTTTTATTTGCATTAGCACATAACGACTTTAAATTTATACCAATGTATTTTGGTATGGGCATGATTTTCTCCTTAGCCTACACTTATACTAATAGAATAGCTGTTCCAATAATCATTCATATGCTACAAAATGGAACGGTAGTAGTTATGCAAGTCTTTGGTGGAGAATCACTTAAAAAAGTCCAAGAACAAGCCAGTTTTATAATCCAATTGATTTTTAATTAGATATTTATATAACAATAGAGCCAGTCACTATTTTCAGTGATTGGCTCTATCTATATTTAATATACTTATTTTAATTATACTTCTTCATCTTCTTTTCTACGCTTAAATATAAATGCAATGATAACGCCTATAAAAATAGCTATGATACTACTACTTAGTGCAATTATAGTTCTATTCATTTTTGTATCTTTTTGATAGCTCTCTTTATGTTGATTTGATGTGTTTACTTTATCGTCGCTATGATTTTTAAAAGCGCTTGTATTTTTATCTTCTTTATCTTCTGGCTTTTTAAGTTCTGGCATTGAGCCAATATCTCCTGTAATTAAAGCTAAAACTTGTTCATCTAAGTTTTGATAATATGCTTTTGAATCTAAAGGATTAAAATACTGAAATCTGAAGTAATTTGATTTTTGCTGTAAAGAATTGAGGTATTGATTTCCACTAAACGTTTCTTTTCTAAAGATATTATAAATATCCCTATCAGATATAGCTCCATCCGAATCATTTAATTGATGAATTTGATTAATAACAAAAGGATTATATTTATAAGAACCATTTGCTAAAGAATTAAATCTTCTAATTAATGACTGTTGGTTTGACGTATGTTCAAATCCTTTTTGACTATTAAATATTGATTCAGGATTGTTCCACATAAATCTATTACTATCATATGTCGATGTATTACCTTGTGAATTAGATTTTTTTAATGGACCACTTGATTGGTTTGAATCATCAAATTTCGGCATTAAGTGTATAGAATTGTTATTATTTTGATAACGTCCATTATATTGATTATTTGATGAATTTTGTGAATTACTTGGTCTTTGGTACTTAGGCTGGTTTTGGACCCTATTATCAGAATTAGACTGATTTTGATTTACCTTACCGGATGAATGGTTAGATTCATTTGGGTTGTTTTGTTGATGATTGTCGTTTGTAGGTTTCTGATTTGAATTAGGTTTGTTAGGTTGATTACCATTTTGACCTTGTCCATTATGATTTGGATTATTATTATCTTGATCTTTACTAGGTTGATGACTATTTGTGCCTCCATTGTGATCATTAGACGGTTTGTCATGTTGATTTGACCCATTATTTTGATTATTGTCTTGGTTGTCATCCTTACCACTGTTTGAATCATTTGAGCTATTATTATCGTCTTGATTGTCGTCTTTACCACTATTTGAATCGTTTGAGCCATTATTATCGTCTTGATCATCTTTTCCAGTATTTGAACCATTATTATATGATGAATCATTATCATTTTTATCATTTTTATCATTTGATTGATTATTGTTTGAATCTGAATTGTCGTTTTGATTAGATCCATTATCATTTCCATTGTCAGAATTACTTTGACTGCTATCGTTGTTGTCATTACCATTTTGTGAGTCATTTTTTCCATTTGAATTTGATGAATCATCATTATTATCAGCGTCACTATTTTGGTTATCGTCTTTACCAGAATCGCTATTATTTCCTGGATTATTATTTTGTTGGTCTGAGTCTGAAGGTTGTGATGAATTATCATTTGTGTTTGAACCTTCATTAGATGCATTCGAATCATTTGTTCCTTCATTAGTGTTATTATCAGAATTTGTGTCTTGATTTTCATTTGAAGATGATTCATTAGTCTCTGAATTAGTTTTATTATCCTGAGAACTAGAAGTATTATCATCTTTATTAGAGTTATTTTGTTGGGATGTATCATTTTGTTGTGTTGTATTAGTGTTTTCGGCCGCATGGACTGAATTACTAATTAATGAAGTACTTAAAATCAATGCAAAACTTGACAACATTATCTTACTTTTGGGTTTATTATGCATTAATAGTCACCTCCTTCTACTAATTGTTTACTATTCAAGTATATATAAATTATCCTAAGAATGCATTGATATATGTTTATTGAAAAATAATATTAATACTTTTGAAATTTTCTAGTAATTATTTGTTTACTTTGATGAGTATAATATTTATACTTAAATTATAAATAGTTATTAACTATAACAAAGGAGAATGATTATGGGTTTATTTAGTAAAAAAAATGATGAAGTATCATTTAATGATGCTATGGAACAACGTCGTACCATTTATAATTTAGAAAGTACAATTTCAATAGACGATTCAGAATTAGAAGAATTAATTGCACATGCTGTTAAACATGTACCTTCAGCTTTTAATTCACAATCAACACGTATCGTTTTATTATTAAATGATAAAAATGAAAAATTCTGGGAAAACACTAAAGAAATTTTAAAAGAAACAATGGGTCCTGATCGTGACTTTGAACCAACACGTCAAAAAATTGATAATTTCAAACATTCATATGGCACAATTCTTTATTATGAAGATAAAGATGTTATTACTGGTTTACAAGAAAAAATGCCAAACTTCTATGATAATTTTGAAATTTGGTCTAACCAAACTAATGCAATGCACCAATATGCAATTTGGACAGCATTAGCAACTAAAGGTATCGGTGCTTCATTACAACACTATAATCCAATTGTTGATAAAGCTACTGCGAACGAATTCAATATTCCTAAAACTTGGAAATTAGTTGCTCAAATGCCATTTGGTAATGTGCGTGAAGAAGCTGGCGAAAAAGATATTAAACCAGTTGAACCTCGTTTCCTTATCAAAAGATAATTTTGTATAATATATGTAAGTGAGATAAATTCTGCTATGGATTTATCTCACTTTTTTGATATATAGCAATTTATTTAGTATCTTATAGTTAATCTTAATTGAGGAGTGATATATATGAAAGTTCAGTTATTTCAAATATATATCGAGTATGGTCAAGCAGAGCAAAATAAAACCAAAATCAAACAATGGTTTGAAAATGAATTAGAAAATGATACTGATGTTGTCGTCCTTCCAGAAATGTGGAACAACGGATATGCATTAGAAAAATTAAATGAACTTGCAGACAAAGATTTAAATGACAGTTTACCGTTTATCTCTAATCTCGCTCAAACTTATCAAGTTGATATTATTGCTGGTTCTGTATCAAATCAAATTGGTCAAAATATTTATAATACCGCCTTTTCGGTCCTATCAAATGGCAAGTGTATTAATCGATATAACAAAGTTCATTTAGTGCCTATGCTTAGTGAACCTGACTTTATGTCTCCAGGCAAACAAGTGCCTGAACCTTTTGAACTTTCAGATGGAACTTTAGCTACTCAAATCATTTGCTATGATTTAAGATTTCCTGAATTACTAAGATATCCTGCACGAAGTGGCGCCCAAATTGCATTTTATGTAGCGCAATGGCCAACTGTAAGATTAAATCACTGGCTAGCATTATTAAAAGCACGTGCAATTGAAAATGATATGTTTGTAGTAGGTACAAACAGTTGTGGTAATGATGGTCAAACTGATTATGCTGGTCATTCTATTGTCATAAACCCAAATGGTGAAGTTATTGCAGATTTAGGAAGTGATGAAAGTACTTTATCTATAGATATCGACGTTAATGAAGTATTAGAACAACGTCAAGCTATTCCAGTGTTTGATAATTTAAAACTCAATTTATATAAATAATAGCTAAACACGCTTAACAATACCTCGTTGGGCGTGTTTTTATGTATAAAAATAAGCCGTGAGCTTGGGAGGAACTCACGGCTTTAGATAACTTATTATTAAGGGAATGTTTTTACAGTTATTTTTCAATCTATTTTTGGGGATGTTATTAATTATGAAAAATTTAGTGAATTTATCTATTTTATAATGATAAATTGAATGTTGTTTACGATAGCTTACATGCTAGAAAATACCTAATTAAAGGTAGCTAAGAATAATACGTAACACTGAGTCCAAGGAAAACTACAGTTTTATTAGTAAATGTTTCGTCACCTACTAATGTTATAAGTTACTAAGTTGGGAGGCTTAATAACTTACCTTTTATACGAAGAAAACAAAGTTATAATGAATTTCTATTATTTAGCGAATTTTTTTACTGTATCTAAAATCCATTTTACAAAATCACCAATTGTTGAAATGATATCTGCAGTCATTGAAATCACTCCTTCCTATTGAATATTGTAAATCCTAAATACTCATCTTAACTAAGTTAAAAAATTATTTTTGAAATTTTTTAACAGTGTTAATGATTAATTTTACTAAATCACCGATTGTTGAAATGATATCTCCTGCCACTGAAATCACTCCTTCCTTTTAGTAATGGAACTAGAATTACTTTAGTAAATAATTCTAATAAGTAGATTAAGCAATTTTTTCAACTCTATTTCCATCACATCTCTGTGATATAAGTCTATTAAAACATGGTTATGATTAATTGAATTAAAAATTTCCTAACTCGTAATATTTTATACTAAACTGTAAACCTTTTTATGATAAAATACTTTTTAGAAAGTTCATTATACAGTTAAGTATATATTTTTGACAGTTAGGCATAAACTCCAAAAAGAGTTGCACAAAATTGTATAATGATACTCAAGGAGAGTAGTGAACAAGTGAAAATAATAGATACAAAAATTGATCAATTTGCCAACTACTTGCAACAAAGAAATAACTTGGATCGTATACAATTTCTAAAAGTTCGTTTAGGTATGCAAGTTGTCGTAAGTAATATTGCTAAGTTTATCGTAACCTATGGATTAGCTTTAATAATCCATGTATTTTGGTACACGCTTGTAACTCATATTGCATATATGATTTTAAGATTTTACGCTCACGGGTCACATGCTAAATCTTCATTATTATGCCATATTCAAAACGTATTAATATTTGTTATTATGCCATGGTTAATTGTGAGGTTATCGATAGGTCACTTTTCAATGTTAATATTAGCATTAATCGGATATTTCATTGTAATTACTTATGCACCTGCTGCAACAAAAAAACAACCTATACCTAAACGCTTAGTGAAAAGGAAACGAATACTCTCCATTGTTTTATATATAATATTAGTTATTATTTCGTTTATAGTTAAAGAACCATATTCACAATTAATTTTATTTGGAATAATTGTTGAATCAACTACATTACTACCTATCTTTTTCCCTAAGGAGGATTATTACTATGGAAACTTTAGTTAATTTATTTTTTAAATTTTTCACATCAATAATGGAATTTGTTGGGTTAGTTGCTGGAGCGAATCCTTGTGCTGGTTATTTTGATGAACCAGAAGTACCAGATGAACTAACAAAATTATATGAATAAAATATATTAGAAAGTGTGCATTGTATGGATGCTCTAAATTTTCTACCAACAGCTGCATTACAAGTAGCATTACTTTTTTGGGTTGCTAAAATTATTATTAATATAAAATTTAAATTAAGGGATTATATAACCATTATTGGGGTTATAATCCCTTCAGTTATTATGTACTATTATTTCAACAAATTTGGTCTTATATTTATAGTAATTGCAATGTTTGTTTTCTATTATTATAAAATCAAATTATTTTCATTAATAATTACCTTAATAAGTAATTTGATTATGTATCTAAGTAATTTCTTGGCTGTAAGTTTTTATCTAACAATGGTTAATATTTTTCCCAAAAGTCAAATATTAGTTATATTTCATTTCATTTTATTTTATTCTATCGCTTTGTTATTAGCTTATTTTATTAGAACTTTGCTAAAAAAACTTAAAGAATCTTATCTTTCGTTAAATAAAACATATATTACTATTATTTCTGTTGTATTATCATTTTCTTTTGTGTTCTTTTACATAATTTCACAAACTGACATGAGTGCACCTAATAGTTTAAGATTATATGCAATTGTATTCGTTGGATTAATCATCTTTTTAAGTATTATTATTTTCATTCTATCCATGTTCACTCTACGAGAAATGCGTTACAAACGTAACCTTCAAGAAATTGAAACGTATTATGAATATACTTTAAAGATAGAATCCATTAATAATGAAATGCGTAAGTTTAGACATGATTATGTCAATATTCTTTCTACGATGTCTGAATTTATTCGTGAGGATGATATGCCAGGCTTGCGTCAATATTTTAATGAACAAATTGTACCGATGAAAGATAACCTACAAACACGTTCATTAAAACTTAATGGTATAGAAAAATTAAAAGTTCGTGAAATTAAAGGTCTTATTACAACAAAAATTCTACAGGCTCAAGAAAAAGAAATAGCGATTAGTATCGAGGTTCCAGATAATATAGAACGTATTGATATGAACACAATAGAATTAAGTCGAATTATTGGCATCACTTTAGACAACGCCATTGAGGCCTCTGAGCCGCTTGATGATTCATTAATACGTATCGCCTTTTTCAAAGAAGAAGAATCTGTCACACTTATTATTATGAATAAATGTGATGATGATATTCCACGCGTACATGAGTTATTTGAAGAAGGTTTCTCAACAAAAGGAAAAAACCGTGGACTAGGTTTATCAACCTTAAAAGAAATTACTGATAATAATGAAAATGTACTGCTAGATACAGTCATAGAAAATGGCTTTTTTGTTCAAAAAATTGAAATTATAGAGAAAGAATCATAAGGATGTGAAACTATGAAAATTTTCATTTGCGAAGATGATCCAAAACAAAGGGAGAATATGAGTTCAATTATTAAAAATTATATTATGATTGAGGAAAAACCTATGGAGCTTGCTCTCGCAACTGATGATCCTTATGAAGTGCTTGAGCAATCAAAAGAAATGAATGATATCGGTTGTTATTTCTTAGATATCCAACTCGAAGCAGATATTAATGGTATTAAATTAGGTAGTGAAATTCGCAAACATGACCCTGTTGGCAATATTATATTTGTTACAAGTCATAGCGAACTAACATACCTCACCTTTGTATACAAAGTGGCGGCGATGGATTTCATATTTAAAGATGACCCAGCAGAACTGAAAACACGAATTATTGATTGTTTAGAAACCGCTCACACAAGACTTAAGTTATTATCAAAAGAAAGTAATGTTGAAACAATCGAGTTAAAACGTGGAAGTAATTCAGTGTATGTACAATATGACGATATTATGTTTTTCGAATCATCTAGTAAATCACATCGTTTAATCGCCCATTTAGATAATAGACAAATCGAATTTTATGGTAATCTTAAAGAATTAAGTCAATTAGATGACCGCTTCTTTAGATGCCACAATAGTTTTGTAGTTAATCGAAGAAACATAGAATCAATTGATTCAAAAGAACGTATTGTCTATTTCAAAAACAAAGAACATTGTTATGCATCTGTTCGAAATGTTAAAAAAATCTAGTACATCTTTTCTATTTTATTAAATGATAAAACCATCCGTAATCTCTATACGGATGGTTTTTTGTATATATTTTATAATTGATTTTCTAAATCAGCTAATGTTGGAATACTTTCAATAGCACCATATTTCGTTGTTACTTGTGCAGCGACATTATTACTAAATTTTAAAATTTCGTCACCGTAATTTTTGAACAATTTTGGAATATCAATTGCTTGTTGTTCTAAAATTTTACTAATGACTGCTCCAATAAATGCATCACCTGCTCCAGTCGTATCAATCGCTTTAACATTCACGCCTTTTTGATGTTTTTCAGTTCCATCTTTTAAATAAATAGATGCACCATTTGGCCCTTTCGTATAAATAACTGCTTCAACATTTCCTTTAAACAACGAGTTAATTGCTTCTGACTCATTTTGTTTGCCAGTTATAAATTCAATTTCTTCGTCTGAAACTTTAATAATATGTGCTTTCGGTATAAACTCTAAAATTGCATTTCGGCAATCATCTTCATTATCCCACAATGGAAGCCTTACATTAGGATCAAAAATAATTGTACCTTGTTCCTGTTCAAATTTTTCAACTAATGCTAAATGTGCTTTTTTCATTGGGCTTTCCACTAAATCTACTGAGCAAAAATGTAGTACGTCTTCTTTAGTAATTTGTATTTTATCGATATTATCTGCATCATATAACATATCTGCAGATGGCTTACGGTAAAATGAGAAATCTCTTTGACCATCTTCTTTTAAACTTACAAATGCAAGTGCTGTATTAGCCTCATTTGTTCTCTCAATATATTGAGTACCTACACCAATGTCATCAATTGTTTCAAGGATAATATCACCGAACGCATCATTGCCTAATTGAGTTATCATTTCTGCATGTCCACCAAGCTTTTGTACAGTACATGCAACATTACATGGTGCCCCTCCAACTTGACGTGAAAATTGTTCAACATCCTTTAATGCTTTATTTGTCACAGTTGGCATAAAATCAATTAATGCTTCTCCTATTGCGAATAAACGTCTCATTGATTGTCACCTTTCAAATCATATTTAGTAAATTGTAAATATACTTGTCCTGATTCTGTAGATGTTTTAATGCCTGTTGCGTTATTATCTGGGAATATTCTTGAAGTTAATACACGTTCACCATCATTACAGAAAATCTCAATACTTGAGGTATCAACGTAAATACGTAATTGTGATAGTGATGAATCTAGCTTCGTACTACGAGTCGTACCCTCAACATTACCAGGTAACAAACCACTTTCGGTACGATCAAGCGTTAAAGTATTCATTTGCTTATTATATGAAATCACAGTTGATTGATTTTTAGATGTTCTTAATTCGAAATAAATTTCTGAAGCATCATTTTCTAAAATATCTATAATCAATTCATACTGCTTACCTTCATATGGATGTAATTTGGTTGTGAATTTATTGGCATATCCTAAAGCTGTTTCTTTGTTGTAACGTAACTTTTCTAAGTTTTTAATAGGACGTTGTTTTAATTTACCATTTTCAATATTTAATACTCTAGGAAGTGTTAGACAGTGTGCCCAACCTTCTTCGTCTGTTGGGTATGTAGTATCTGGTAATCCCATCCAACCAATTAAAATACGTTGTCCATTTTCATCTAAAAATGTTTGTGGTGCATAAAAATCAAAGCCCTTATCTAATTCTAAAAATGCTTCGTGATCAAAGTTAAGTGTTTCAAAGTTTAAATCTCCAATTAAATAACCTGATTGATAAATATTTTGATATTTATCTTCTTCACTTTCAATGCCTTGTGGACAAAACATTATGACATCATGTCCATCTAACTCGAAATAATCTGGGCATTCCCACATATATCCAAATTGATTTAATTTTGTTTTGATTTCGCCGAGATAGTGCCAATTCACTATGTCTGTAGTTTGATATAGTAATAATTTACCAAATTCGTCATTTGTCTGTGCGCCTATAATTGCGTAATATTTATCATTATGACTAAATACTTTAGGATCTCTAAAATGACTTGTATATCCTTCAGGTTGGTGGCTAATGACTGGTTTAGGAAACTTTTCTACAGTTCCGTCATCTTTAAGTCTAGCTATCATTTGTGTTGCTTGTCTTTGCCAATCATGATCACGATGATTACCTGTATACATATAATAAAGATGTCCTTGGTATTCAAAGGCACTACCACTATATACACCATGGCTATCATATTTTGTATCTGGGCTTAATATGACACCTTCAGGCTGAAAGTGTACTAAGTCTTCACTCGTATAATTATACCAATACTTCAATCCGTGAACTGCACCTAGCGGAAACCATTGGTGAGAAATATAATATTTTCCATTAAAATATATTAAACCATTTGGATCATTTAATAATCCCATCTCTGGTTGAATATGATAAGTTTGTCTATATGGAGATAATTGTGTTTGTTGTTTTAATTCCAATAACTTGTCGCTATCAATATCTTCCATACGTTGATAACGCTCTTCTCTAGTCCATTCCTTCATTCATATCCCCCTAAATATATTAATATTAATTGTTAGTTTTATTCGATATCGTTTACTTTAAATGACATTAATATTTTATCATTTTTACTGGTATCGGTTCCATATGAATTAAATAAAATTTATAATTTCACTGGAATAACCACTGATTCTTCAGTTTTTTCATTTTTTATTAATTGTCTTACTTCAGTCATTGCACGTTTACCAGCTTCAAAATAATTAAATTGAATCGTACGAATTGAAGGTGAAACAATTTGTGTCATCGGGTCCCCACCAAATCCATGAATGATAGTAGGTTTACAATTTCTTTCAGAATTAAAGCTATATTTATGAATTGCTAATGCAATCGCATCTGTAGCACCAACAAGTACGTCAACTTTATCTATTTGAGATAAGTATTGTTGTACATCTACTAAAGCATTTTCATATTTGAATGACGTTTCAAAAATACTTGGTTTGATTTGATACTTTGCCAATCCATCTAACAACCCATTTTTACGTTGAACACCTACAGCGATATCATTTTCAGTGACACTAAAGAAGTGGACATGATCAGGTTGTCTTTGGCCAATCCAATTTCCTACAGATAAACCAGCTTGATAATCGTCATGAGTAATACTATGTAAGCCTGGATAATTTTGTCCCACTATAATGATAGGTACATCAGCTTTATCAATAACTTCTAAATGACTCTCCGTAATATCAGTTGCCATTAATATGATTGCATCTACTTTACTGCGTGATAATGTTTCTATAGCATCTATTTCCGCTTCAATCTGTAACCCAGTATAGTTCAATAATAATTGATAATGGTGTTGATTACATTGCGAAACGATACCTTTAATGGTTTCATCTACAGCATATGAATTCATTCTTGGAATAATAGCTCCAATTAAATGTGTCTGTGTCGCTCTCAAACTTTGTGCAAACTGATTTGGTTGATAATCGTGCTCATTAATGATTTTACTTAGTTTTAACCGTGTTTTCTTACTAACAGATCCATCATTTAAATATCTTGAAACAGTACTTTTAGATACGCCTGCTAACTTCGCTATATCTGATATATTTTTCATATAAATTACTCACCTATCATATTTTGGAAAACTTAGTTCTATTTTATCACATATGTAATCGCTTTAAATACCTATTTATTCTATTAATTTAAATATGATAAGTGAGTTCCCATCAATATCTTACTAACCAAATAGAAAGTGTTTTTTACTTCTACTTAATATTAAGATAATCCTTTTCTAATTTTTAATATGTCTGTTAAATTTATTTAATTCTCCATAAAAATAAGCATTTTCTCCATGTACTAATTGATCTAAACCTGTTCGATCTTCAGTAGGTGTCGTCGCTAATGGTGTGAATATTCTGATTATTTTAGCTATTAAAAACGTCATGATGCCACTAAAGGCAATCACTGTTATTACGGATAATATTTGTATACCTAAAATTTTAAAGTCTCCACTATAAATAAATCCATTTTGTATTGAATCATTCACTTGATGTGATTGAAATATGATTGTACAAATAGCACCCAAAATACCCCCTATACCATGAATTCCAAAGGCATCTAATGCATCATTATATTTGAGTTTGACTTTAATATAATTAATTACAATATAGCAAATAATGCCACCTATTATCGCAATAAACATACTACTTAAATAGCTAACATAGCCTGCTGCTGGTGTTATTGTAACTAAACCAGATAGACTTCCAGATAATAATCCTAATAAACTTGTTGTTTTTTTCAATTTATATTCAATTAGTAACCAGCCAAATGCACCTGCGCTTGCTGCTATAACTGTATTAACAAATGCAACAGCAGCAATTTTATCATATGTAAAAGCACTACCCACATTAAATCCATACCAACCAATCCAGACTAAAATCCCGCCTATTAATGTAATGAGTAAATTATGAGGTGTTGGCTTTTCTTGTTTCTTTCCAATGCCAATCATTATTCCTAATACTAAACCTGATACGCCTGAGGTAATATGTACAACAGTCCCTCCTGCAAAATCTAAAGCACCTAATTGACTAATCCAGCCTTTTCCCCAAACCCAATGAGCTACTGGACTATATACTAAAATCACCCATATAAATACAAATATAAGATATGGAATAAATTTCATTTTTTCAGCTACTGAACCTGATAATATAGATACAGAAATGGTACAAAACATCATTTGAAATAACATAAACAATGATAAAGGTATATGTGCATCAATTGAATTTGAAATTTCGAATCCAACATGATTTAGTCCCAAGTATTCTAAACCACCAATCCAATCATTGCCTTTACTAAAACTTAAGCTGAACCCTATTATTGCCCATGCAAAAGTAACAATAATAATAGCTGACATACTTTGCATTACTGTTTTTAATACATTTTTAGATTGTACTAAACCACCGTAAAATAAACTTAATCCCGGTGTCATTAACCAAACTAATAAAGTACATAAAAATAAAAACATTGTATCATTTAAATTCATATGATCACTCCTTTGAAAATATATTACTAATACTTTCAAAGAAATAGCAAAAATCGGTCATATTTCCTTTCATAGCATGTTAGAAAATATGACCTATAAAATTAAATTCCAATATAAAATAGAAAAAAGGAACAAGCATCTTTCATTGGATACTCGTTCCTTTTGAAATCTATTTAATTAAGCTTTTTGAACTGTAATCGTCCATGAAGCATCGCCTAGCTGTTCATAATTAGTTACAGGGTAACCATTTTCAGCAGCCCAATTTGGAATTGCTTCTGTTGCTTGAGTACAATCAAAATCAATTTTCAATTCATCACCTGAATCTAATTCAGTCATTTTCTTTTGTGCTTCTATTAATGGGAAAGGACACACCATTCCTACTGTACCTAATTCATATACCATGTTATTTCCTCCTTAAGTTGTTTGTGTATGCTGTTGTAATGTCGTTTTAGGCTGTTTAGTTGTAGATTTTTGTAATTGTTTCATAGGTTTAACAAAAATAAAATAACTCATAAACCAAACACCTATAATCATAGAGCCAAGTGCTATCCAACCTTGCCAACTCATTGTTGCTGTTTCAACTAGACCATTACCAATTGAACATCCACCAGCGACAGACGCACCAAAGCCCATAAACGCACCACCTAAGGCACTATTTCTAATTGTTTTTTTATCTGGTAAACGCCATTTAAATTCTTTAGAACCTTTTGCGGCAATATAAGATCCTAAGAATATACCAATAACCAGCAATACTCCCCAATCTACGAATTTTGTATTACCACTTATTAGAAAGTTTACGATATTTGAAGATGGTGTAGTAATACCTAAGCCATGATTTCTACCTGTTGAACTACTCATTGGCCATGCTAATAAAGCGATTAATCCTACTGCGATTGCAGCTGCAAATGGGTGATATCTTTTTTCAAATAGATAATGTCTTAAGCCTGTATATTTTTGTTTTAATTTTGGTACTGCAACTTTAGGTTTTCTAAGCGTTTTAGTAACAAAATAAATTGTAATGATAGCCAATATTACAATTAAAATCCAATGTGGAATGTGTAATGTTTCGGACATACTCGCATTTACATTTGTAGGCTTATTAATGAAATTTAATACTGGTGAAAGAATACCTGTTTTAGTAATTGCACTTGTTAATGCATATAAAATAAGTGCTATCCAGCTACCAATTAAACCTTCTCCTGCACGATAATATGTTCCTGTAGCACATCCTCCGGCTAATACAATTCCAATTCCAAATACAAAGGAACCTATTACTGTACCAATTACTGGAAAAGTATGGGATGGCACAGTAAGTAATCCTAAACTAGTTAATATGAGTAAACCAATACTTTGTACTGAGATTGCAATGAGTAAAGCGTAAAACATTTTATTACTCTTTTGTACATACATATCTCTAAATCCACCGGCTAAACAAAATCGGGTTCTTTGCATAACGAAACCTAACAAAAGTCCAACAATTAAACCACTAATTATCATCCAAATCATTTTATCACTCTTTTCCGATAAGTTTACTAGGTATTATATCCAATTAAGTATTCTTTTTCAAGATTATAATTTAATATTTCATTATTAAATTAATTCTTTTTGTTCAAAGCTCATAAAAAAACACACCCTATCTATTGATAAGATGTGAACTAGCTATTATGATTGCAGATCATCTATTTGTTGAACAAGCTCTTTTAATTCATTAGCTTTCAAATGACTAAATTTAAACCATTCATTTCTATAATATATAAGTAATTTATAACCTAATAAGCCTTTTCTGACTTCATAACGAATCATTTGCTTTACATTAATTTCTAAATTGAGTGGATTATGATTTGTATAATATGATTTAAATACTATCGTTTGCTTTGACAAAACTAACTTACCAGGTATGTATATTAATGAAGGTAGATGTGCTTTATAAGTACATCCCACTTCTAATATTGGTTTATTAGTCATTTCACAGCCTCCTAAATCATATTTTTATTAATCATAATTTCTCATAAAGAATAACAATGATTGTAATTCAATACCTAAATCAATATGATGCACTTGTACATCTTTAGGGGTGTTAACTCTTGCTGGCGTGAAATTCATGATTCCTTTAACACCAGATTCAACAAGTTCATCTACTACAGTTTGTGCTACATGTTCAGGTGTAGTTAAAATAACTACATCAATATCCAAGCTTTTTAGTGTTTCCTTAATAGTTCTGCTATCTTTAATTACTACTTTTCCTACTTGTTCGCCTATAACATTTTTATCTACATCAAATGCTTCAGTAATAGACATTTCATCATGTATAGAAAAGTTATACGTTAATAGCGCTCGACCTAAATTACCTACGCCGACTATAGCAATTTTAATATCATTACTTCCGTTAATTTCCTTTTTGAAGAATTCAATTAAACTATCAATATTATAACCGTATCCTTTTTTACCTAATTCTCCAAAATATGAAAAATCCCTACGAATCGTAGCTGAATCTATTTGTAATGCTTCACTAATCGTTTTAGAATTAACACGATCGATTCCTTTACTTTTTAAATTACTTACAAATCTATAATATAATGGTAAACGTTTTAAAGTTGCTCGAGGAATTTTAACGTTACTTGCCATTTTATAAGTCTCCCTTCGACGCTATAACTGGTACAATTATTATTAAATCAACGCAAATATGTTTGCGATAATAAAATTTCAAATAATTGTTTACAATGAATACTTGCTAATTATACATTAATAAAATTTAAAAATAAATATCCTAGTTTCAAGACATGACTTAATACTGTAAAATAAAGAATAATATGATTAACAAATTTTTAAACATATCAAACTATATTAATAGTTTATAATGATATCGCTAATATAGAAAGGTGAAGTCGAATGATACTTTTACAACTTAATGACATATCTAAATCGTTCGATGGTGAAGATATCTTTACTAACGTTGATTTTGAAGTTAAAACTGGTGAACGCATAGGTGTAGTTGGCCGAAACGGTGCTGGTAAGTCAACGCTTATGAAAATTATAGCAGGTACTGAAGATTATGATAGTGGTCATATTTCAAAAATTAAAAATCTTAAAATCGGCTATTTAACTCAACAAATGACATTAGACTCAAATGCCACTGTTTATGAAGAGATGTCGAAACCATTTGAACATATTAAAAATATTGAATCCCTTATTAAAGAAGAAACTGATTGGTTAGCTAAGCATGCTGGAGATTACGATACACCAGACTATCAATTACATATGGAAAAATATGAATCTCTATCTAATCAATTTGAACAACTTGAAGGCTATCAATATGATAGTAAAATTAAAACAGTCCTTCACGGGTTGAATTTTAATGAAGAAGATTTTGATAAGCCTATTAATGATTTTAGTGGTGGTCAAAAAACAAGATTATCACTTGCACAAATGTTACTTAATGAACCTGATTTGCTATTACTAGATGAACCTACTAACCACCTTGATTTAGAAACAACAAAATGGTTAGAAGATTATTTAAGATACTTTAAAGGTGCAATTGTCATAATCAGTCATGACAGATATTTCTTAGATAAAATCATTACTCAAGTTTATGATGTAGCCCTAGGTGAAGTAAAACGTTATATAGGTAACTATGAACAATTTATACAACAAAGAGATAAATATTATGAAAAACGTATGCAAGAATATGAAAAACAACAAGAAGAAATCAAACGACTTGAAACGTTTGTTGAAAAAAATATTACACGTGCATCTACAAGTGGAATGGCAAAAAGTCGTCGTAAAACATTAGAAAAAATGCAACGCATCGACAAACCTATGATTGATGCTAGAAGCGCTAATATTCAATTTGGTTTTGATAGAAATACTGGTAATGATGTTATGCATATTAAACAATTAGAAATTGGTTATGACCAAACGCCTATTACCCAACCTATCACAATGGAGGTTTCAAAAGGAGACCATATTGCCATTATTGGACCTAATGGTGTTGGTAAAACGACTTTAATTAAAACAATTGCCAATCGTCAATCCAAATTGGCAGGTGACATCACATATGGTGCTAATTTAAATATGGGTTACTATGATCAAAAACAAGCTGAGTTTAAATCAAATAAAACTATTTTAGATTATGTTTGGGATCAATATCCAAATATGAATGAAAAAGATATTCGTGCCGTATTAGGTAGATTCTTATTCGTTCAAGATGATGTCAAAAAAATTATAAATGATTTATCAGGTGGCGAAAAAGCAAGACTTCAACTTGCTTTATTAATGTTACAACGTGATAATGTTTTAATTTTAGATGAGCCTACCAACCACTTAGATATAGATTCAAAAGAAATGTTAGAACAAGCGCTAGAGCATTTTGAAGGGACTATCATCTTTGTTTCTCATGACAGATATTTCATTAATCAACTAGCTAATAAAGTATTTGATTTAGATCATGATGGTGGCAAAATGTATCTAGGTAACTATCAATACTATATTGATAAAACAGAAGAAGCTGCCGCTTTAAAAGCCCAAGAGGATAAAGAATCTCAGTCCGTTCATCAACAAAATAATAACCAAACAATGACAAATTCATACGATGATCAAAAACAACGTCGTCGAGAACAACGCAAAATTGAACGGGAAATTGAGCAACGAGAGCAGATAATTGAAAGTTGTGAAACTAAAATTGAGTCTATTGATAATGAATTGATGCAACCTGAAGTATATAGTAATCCTGTTAAAGCAAATGAACTAGCTGAACTAAAATCTAATACCGAACAAGAATTAGAACAAGCTATGATTGAATGGGAAGAATTACAAGAAAAATTATAAATATCCTTTTTACTTTCTGACATTAAAATGTAGATTTCTACATTTTAGTGTCTTTTTTCTGATTTTTAATTTAATATTTATTAACATTAAAAGTCCCCTTATTCATAGCTATCCACAGAGTTATCCTAGTTATCCACAAGTAATATGTTACTCATTTTTTAAGTTATTCAGAAAAAATTAGCTAATATCCACAGTAAATAACACTACTTATCCACAAGTTGTGCACTATTTGTTGATAAGTACGCATGTTCCCTATTGACATTAAATTAATATAATCATTACATACTTCATTGTTTCTTAAATAATGATATGAAATAATTACGTTAATAATACATAAAGGAGCTTTTTTATGGATGATGTCCGTTTATTTCTATTATTTGTGTTAGGTATTGTTTTATTAACTACAATAGTGAGTATTATTTCTGCGATTTTTAATAAAAAACAACTCGTTACAAAAATTAATCAATTATGGCCAAATCGTCAAAAATTAGAAAAGTTTATTCGACCTAATGCCAGATATGATTATCAATATCAAACATATCGTTCTAATTATGATGAAAATTCGCTTATAGATAATAAAACTTGGTCAGATTTAAATATGGATGCATTATTTCAATCTATGAATTTTAACTTTACAGCCATTGGTGAAATGAGATTATATGCTACTTTACGTGGTATGTTTAAAGCAAATAATAAAGAATTAAAACGTTATTTTAAGCATAATCGTTCATTTAGAAATCAAGTTGCTTTCCATTTAGCACAAATTGGTAAAAGTGTGTATCCTCACTTTCCCGATCAATTAAAACCAATTAAGGGCAACATCTTATTTATGTTTGCACCATTATTACCAATTATCGCTTTAGTCTATACGTTTATTAATACATCTAATGGAATTATGGTACTCATATTAACTTGTGTTTTTAATATTATTTTATCTGTGAGTTTAAAAAAGACTTATGAGCAAGATTTGAAAACTATTTTTTATACTGCAAATATTTTAAGTCAAAGTAAGAAATTAACTGAAATTGAAGGAACACCAGATTTAAATGTAAACTTTAATCATTTTAAAAGTGCTCGCTATTTAAGTGGCTTATTAGTAAAAATAGAAGGTGGCGATTTTGCATCTGCCTTTATTTTATTAATTAAAACTGTTTTCATGCTAGATTATACAATCTTTCACATTATACAAAATAGTTATTATAAATATTTAGAAGAAGTATTAAATTGTTATGATTATATTGGTCAGTTAGATAATCACTATGCTATTTCTTTATATCAAGAAACTTTAGATGAATATTGCGAACCTGAAATAATACAATCACAAGATACACAACATTATTTATGTGATTTTGAAGATTTAACGCATCCATTAATTACAGATGCTGTACCGAATGATTTATCTATTAATCAAAATATTTTATTAACTGGTTCGAATGCTTCTGGTAAATCTACCTTTATGAAAGCAGTGGCACTTAATTTAATTTTAGCCCAATCAATAGAGACTGCTACAGCCTCTCAATTTAAATATGTACCTGGCTTAGTATTCACATCGATGGCTAATGCAGATGATGTTCTATCTGGAGATAGTTATTTTATGGCTGAACTTAAATCCATTAGACGTTTATTTAATATTTCAACTGATAAACAAATATATTGTTTTATAGATGAAATATTTAAAGGCACAAACACAACAGAAAGAATTGCCGCTTCTGAATCGGTATTAACCTATTTAAATAATATACCGAACTATTATGTTCTAGCGGCAACACATGATATTGAACTATCATCATTATTAAGTCCAAGTTTCATTAATTATCACTTTAATGAGTCTATTAAGAATGATTCTATTGATTTCGATTTTAAAATTAAACCAGGTAAGGCGAATACTAGAAATGCAATAGAGTTATTGAGACTGACTCAATTTCCTAACGATATATATAAGCGTGCTAAACAACAAGTTGAGAATCAATAAAATAAGTCAGTAGTTTGAGAATTATTTTTCTCTCACTACTGACTTTTGTTTTATAAAGTAGATTCTATTGTAAAATCTTCTATATCAATATTATTTTGGCCATTCATAGCCATATCACCACGTTTACCAGCTAAATATAAATAGTGACCTGCAGCACCAATCATTGCTGCATTATCAGTACATAATTTTGGTGCTGGTATTGTTAATTGAATATTATTTTGTTCACACTGACTGGCTATACTTTCTCTCAAGCCACGATTACTGGCTACGCCACCAGCAACAATTAGTCGATCAACATTATAAGCTTTACATGCATGAATAGCTTTAGTAGTTATTACTTCTACAACACTATTTTGAAAACTTGTTGCTACATTTTCTGGAATTATATCTTGTCCCTTTTGACGTTGGTTATGCAATTGATTAATGACTGCACTTTTCAATCCACTAAAACTAAAATCATAGCTATCTTTTTCTAACCATACTCTAGGAAATTGATAAGTGTCTTGGCCTTTAGCTGCTAATTGATCAACTTGAGGTCCACCAGGATAAGGTAAATCAATTGTGCGAGCTACTTTATCATATGCTTCACCTACTGCATCATCTCTTGTTTCACCTATTACTTTAAAATTTAAATGATCTTTCATATAAACTAATTCTGTATGGCCACCTGAAACAATTAAGGCTATGAGTGGAAATGTGAGCGGTGTTTCTAAATGATTAGCATATATATGTCCAGCAATATGGTGAACAGGTATTAATGGGATATCATATGCAAACGCTAAAGCTTTTGCAGCATTAATGCCAATAAGTAATGCTCCAATAAGACCTGGTCCTTGAGTTACAGCTATAGCATCGATATCTTTCATAGATACATTAGCCGTTTGTAAAGATTCATCAATCGTTGTTGTAATCCCTTCAACATGATGTCTACTTGCAATTTCAGGCACAACTCCACCGAAACGTTTATGACTCTCTATTTGACTTAAAACCGTATTCGATAATATCTCTGTTCCATTTTTTATAATACTTACACTTGTCTCATCACAACTTGTCTCTATTGCTAATATCAAAGTTTGATTATTATTCACTTAAATTCACCCACATCACTAATGCATCCTGCCCTTCTCCATAATAATTTTTTCGTTTACCACCATATTGAAATCCTAGATTTTGATAAACATGTTGCGCTACTATATTATCTATTCTTACTTCTAAACTCATCATTTCACATTTGTGACTTGCATAATTCATAACATATTTTAATAGAAGTTGCCCTAAACCATAACCTCTAAATTTTTCAGTAATTGCAATAGTAGTAATTTGTGCTTGATCAATCACTATCCATAACCCTAAATATCCTATGATAGTATTATCAAATTCTATGACAAAATAATTTGCAAACTCATTCTTTTCAATTTCATGATAAAATGCATCAATTGTCCATGAACTATCGTTAAAACTATTTCTTTCTATGTCAAACACCGACGGAACGTCATCTATACTCATTTTTCTTATATTTAACTGTTCTTTTGTTGGTTTATCCAATTTCTCTCTGCCTCAGTTATTTTATGATATTTTGGAACAAAACTATGAATATCAGCAGGTTGACTAATAAGTTCACTCATCACAGATGCTTGTGGTAACTGATCTATACATTCCCCTTCTAATAAATGAGATAACTTAGAAGTATCTTGTCCTATAAATAGATATTTTTGATTAAATTCATGTAATTTTGATTTTAAATCTTCAATAGAAATGTATTGATCTTCTAAAATAGTTTCTAATGTTCCATCGCTTTGTCTTTGGTAAATACCCGTATATACTGCCTCACGTCTTGCATCAAATATTGGTACTAAAAGTCGATAATCTTCTTTTATACAAGCTGCTAGTGATTTTAATGAAGATACACCGTACAATTTACAATTTAATGCGTAAGCAAGTGTTTTTGCAGTAGTCACACCAATTCTTAAACCAGTATATGATCCTGGTCCTTCTGCAACAACAATTCCATCTAAATCATGTTTTGAAATACCACTTTGTTCAAACAAACGTTGGATTTCAGGCATGAGCTGCACTGAATGATTTACTTTGGAATTATTATTAATTTCAGCAATTGTTTCATTATTGTTTGTAATGGCAACTGATAAAGGTTGATTGGAAGTGTCTATCAACAATAATTTCATTGTTCAAGTGCCTCCTTCATAGCAATATAATGATTCCCTTCAGCTTCAAGTGTAATTTGACGTTGGCTTTCATCTATAACTTTTATATTAATAACTAAAGCTTCTTTTGGTAATAAATCTTTGATAAATTGACTCCACTCAATCACTGTAAGAGCCTCATTTTCAAAATATTCATCAAATCCTAAATCTTCTTCTGAATCTTCCAATCGATAGCAATCCATATGATGCAACTTTAAGTTTGTACCTTTATAAGATTTAATAATATTAAAAGTTGGTGAATTAATCGTACGTGTAACACCCATAGCTAGACCAATAAATTGTGTAAGTGTCGTTTTTCCAGCACCTAAATCTCCATTCAATAAAATTAAGTCGTTTGGTTCAATTAACTCAACTAACTGGTTAGCAAATTGTTTCATTTCATCTTTGTCTTTAATATTAATCATAGGCCATTCTCCTATTAATGTTTTTCATTTTCCAAGAATTTTATTAACTTATTTAGTGTAACAAATTTTGACTCTAATTTCTTCGTTAATATGATTAACAATTTTTTAAAATGAATTGTAAGAAAATTCTAAAATATTATTGACACGCTTTTCTCTATGTAGTAAATTAAGTTTATAAATTTTAAAACAATTCAAACTATTCAGAATAAATTACCATTCAGTGAAGGGAGTATAATAAAATGACTAATCACACATATCAATATTCAACGACAACTTCAAACAATATTATTTTATTATACTCTCAAGGGCTGGAACTTTAGTAATTAATCCTTTTACTAAATGTTTAAGTCCTATTTGTAATTGAATGGGACTTATGAACGTCCCAAAAAATTTTGGGGCGTTTTTTATTTTTCTAAAATAATACACGGGGGAATTAATTATGCGAAGCGACATGATCAAAAAAGGAGATCACCAAGCTCCAGCAAGAAGTCTTTTACACGCAACGGGCGCACTTCAAAATCCAACTGATATGAACAAACCATTCGTTGCTATTTGTAATTCATATATCGATATCGTTCCAGGCCACGTACATTTAAGAGAACTAGCAGACATTGCTAAAGAAGCTATTAGAGAAGCAGGCGCTATTCCTTTTGAATTTAATACTATTGGCGTAGATGATGGTATTGCTATGGGACACATTGGAATGAGGTATTCTCTTCCTTCTAGAGAAATCATTGCTGATGCAGCAGAAACAGTCATCAATGCTCATTGGTTTGACGGCGTTTTCTATATTCCAAACTGTGACAAAATCACACCTGGTATGCTACTAGCAGCAGTTAGAACAAATGTACCAGCTATCTTCTGTTCAGGTGGTCCAATGAAAGCCGGTTTATCTGCCCAAGGTAAAGCATTAACTTTATCATCAATGTTTGAAGCTGTTGGTGCTTTCAAAGAAGGTTCTATTTCTAAAGAAGAATTTCTAGATATGGAACAAAATGCCTGCCCTACTTGCGGTTCATGCGCTGGAATGTTTACAGCCAATTCAATGAACTGTTTAATGGAAGTCCTTGGGTTAGCTTTACCATATAATGGCACTGCCCTAGCAGTTAGTGATCAGCGTAGAGAAATGATTCGTGAAGCTGCATTTAGATTAGTAGAAAATATTAAAAACGACATCAAGCCAAGAGATATCGTAACTAAAGAAGCTATTGATGATGCTTTCGCATTAGATATGGCAATGGGTGGTTCAACTAATACAGTACTTCATACACTTGCAATTGCTAATGAAGCTGGAATTGAATACGATTTAGAACGAATTAATGAAGTAGCAAAGCAAACACCTTATTTATCTAAAATTGCTCCAAGTTCATCATACTCTATGCATGACGTTCATGAAGCTGGTGGAGTTCCAGCAATTATCAATGAACTAATGAAGAAAGAAGGCACTTTACACCCAGATAGAATTACAGTAACCGGAAAAACATTAAGAGAAAATAATGACGGTAAAGAAATTAAAAATTTTGATGTTATACACTCACTAGAAAAACCTTATGACAAAGAAGGCGGTTTATCTATCTTATTCGGTAATTTAGCTCCAAAAGGTGCAGTTATCAAAGTTGGAGGGGTAGACCCATCTATTAAAACATTTACTGGAAAAGCAATTTGTTTCAATTCACATGATGAAGCTGTTGAAGCAATTGATAACCATACTGTTCGCGAAGGTCATGTTGTAGTTATCAGATACGAAGGGCCTAAAGGTGGTCCTGGAATGCCAGAAATGTTAGCTCCAACTTCTTCAATTGTTGGGAGAGGTTTAGGTAAAGACGTTGCATTAATTACCGATGGAAGATTTTCAGGTGCAACAAGAGGTATTGCTGTAGGACATATTTCTCCAGAAGCAGCTTCAGGTGGGCCAATTGGATTAATCAGAGACGGAGACGAAATCACAATTGATTTAACTAACCGAACTTTAAACGTTGATCAACCTGAAGAAGAATTATACCGCCGTAGAGAACAACTAGAACCATTTAAAGCAAAGGTTAAAACAGGATATCTTGCACGTTATACTTCATTAGTAACTAGTGCTAATACGGGTGGAATCATGCAAGTACCCGAAAACCTTATCTAAAATTAGGAGTTGATTTTCATGACTAAATTAAGTGACATGCCAGAACACAATACTTCAGAATCAAACCAACCTATCGACACTATGAAAGTGGCAGAATCTAGTAAACCTGAATACTTGAAAAACCAAACACTAAATGAAATGAGACCAGGATCTGAATTGTTAGTTGAAGCGTTACAAAATGAAGATGTAGAATTTATTTTTGGATATCCTGGTGGTGCAGTACTACCTTTATATGACACATTTTACGATGGTAAAATTAAACATATTTTAGCAAGGCACGAACAAGGTGCAACACATGCTGCCGAAGGATATGCACGCGTTTCAGGTAAAACAGGTGTCGTCGTCGTTACTAGTGGTCCTGGAGCAACCAATGCTATAACAGGAATCACGGATGCTCATAGTGATTCTTTACCTTTAGTTGTATTTACGGGACAAGTCGCTACACCTGGTATCGGTAAAGACGCATTCCAAGAAGCTGATTTATTATCAATGACTACCCCTATTACTAAACAAAACTATCAAGTAAAAAAAGTAGAAGACATTCCTAGAATTGTTCATGAGGCTTTTCATGTCGCAAATACTGGTAGAAAAGGACCAGTAGTCATTGATTTTCCAAAAGATATGGGTATTTTGTCGACTAATGTAGAATTATCTGAAACTGTTGATTTACCTGGATATCAAGTCAACACAGTAGCTGATTCAAATGATATTGAAACATTAGTATCTTATTTAAATAGCTCTAAAAAGCCTCTAGTCTTAGCTGGAGCTGGAATTAATCATTCAAAATCTAATGAACTATTAACAAATTTTGTAACTCAACATAAAATCCCTACTGTCACAACATTATTAGGTTTAGGTGCAGTACCATACGATCATCCCCTATTTTTAGGTATGGGAGGTATGCATGGTTCATATGCAAGTAATATGGCATTAACAGAGTGTGATTTATTAATTAATTTAGGTAGTCGTTTCGACGATAGACTTGCCAGTAAACCTGATGCATTTGCACCAAATGCAAAAATCGTTCATGTAGATATTGATCCTTCTGAATTAAATAAAGTGATAGATACAGATTTAGGTATCGTTGCAGATTGTAAAAATGTATTAGAACAATTAGAAAACGCTAATGTTCAAGTACCAAATCATGATGACTGGTTGCAAACTTGTGAAACTAACAAATCAAGTTACCCTTTCAAATATGAAAAAGATAACAATGACTCATTTTGCAAACCTCAAGAAGCTATCGAATATATTGGACATATTACGAATGGCGACGCAATTGTGACTACTGACGTAGGTCAACATCAAATGTGGGCAGCTCAATTTTATCCATTCAAAAGTCACAGTCAATGGGTTACTAGTGGTGGTCTAGGTACAATGGGATTCGGTATTCCATCTGCAATTGGCGCCCAACTAGCCAGACCTGATAAAACTGTTGTTTGTTTCGTTGGTGATGGTGGTTTCCAAATGACTAATCAAGAGATGGCTTTACTGCCTGAATACGGCTTAAATATTAAAATAGTCTTAATTAATAATGGTACGTTAGGTATGGTTAAACAGTGGCAAGATAAATTCTTTAATCAACGTTTTTCCCATTCCGTATTTAATGATCAACCTGATTTTATGAAACTATCCGAAGCATATGGAGTTAAAGGATTCTTAATTGATAAACCTAATCAACTTAAAGAAACACTCGATGAAGCTTTCAACTATAATGGTCCGGCACTTATCGAAGTGCGTATCTCTCCTATCGAGCCAGTAAATCCAATGATTCCAAGTGGTAAAGCAAATCACGAAATGGAGGGATACTAATGAGAAGACATTTAAAGTTAGAAGTAATGAATCAAGTAAGTACATTAAATAGAATTACAAGTGCATTTGTTAGATTACAGTATAATATCGAAGAATTACACGTTAAAAAACGTAATGATGACCCTAACGTTTCAGATATGGAACTCATTGTTAATATTGATGACGATGAGTTATTAAATATTTTAATAAATAAGCTTAAACAACAAATTAATGTTTTAAGTGTAGAGCAACATTCAGCATAAATTATGATTAACCTTTGATGCGCTAGTGTTCATTAAAAACAGTATCTTAAACGAGCTGCTATCATCACTAGTTAATCGCCTTAAAATTTCGGAATATTTCAAATTTTTAAATTATTTTGGAGGAATTTATTATGACTAAAGTATATTATGACGAAACAGTAAAAACAGACGCACTAGCAGGTAAAAAAATTGCAGTAATTGGTTATGGCTCACAAGGTCATGCACATGCACAAAACTTAAAAGACAATGGATATGATGTTGTTATTGGTATCCGCCCTGGACGTTCTTTTGATAAAGCTAAAGAGAACGGCTTTGAAGTATTACCTGTTGATGAAGCAACTAAACAAGCAGATGTGGTTATGGTACTCATCCCTGATGAAATTCAAGGTGATGTTTATAAAAATGAAATTTCACCAAATTTAGAATCTGGAAATGCCCTAGCTTTCGCACATGGTTTCAATATTCATTTTGGTGTTATTCAACCACCCGAAGATGTTGATGTATTCTTAGTAGCACCAAAAGGCCCTGGTCATTTAGTAAGACGTACATTTGAAGAAGGTAGCGCTGTCCCTTCCTTATTTGGAGTACAACAGGATGCAACTGGCCATGCTAGAGATATCGCATTAAGTTATGCAAAAGGTATCGGATCTACACGTGCTGGAGTTATTGAAACTACATTTAAAGAAGAAACTGAAACTGATTTATTTGGTGAGCAAGCTGTACTTTGTGGCGGTGTTCATAAATTAATTCAAAGTGGTTTTGAAACACTAGTGGAAGCTGGATATCAACCTGAACTTGCATATTTTGAAGTATTACATGAAATGAAATTGATTGTTGATTTGATGTATGAAGGCGGAATGGACAATGTTCGTTATTCAATTTCAAATACAGCCGAATACGGTGATTATGTATCTGGTCCACGTGTGATTACGCCAGATGTTAAAGAAAATATGAAAGCCGTATTAACAGATATTCAAAACGGTAAATTTGCTAACAGTTTCGTTGAAGATAATAAAAATGGTTTCAAAGAATTTTATAGAATGCGTGAAGAACAAGCTGGTCATCCAATTGAAAAAGTTGGCCGTGATCTACGTGATATGATGCCATTTATTAAATCGAAACGAATTGAAAAGTAATGGATTAAGGAGTGGATTAAAATGAGTAGCCATATTCAAATATTTGATACAACGCTTAGAGATGGTGAACAAACACCGGGAGTCAATTTTACTTTTGACGAACGTTTAAAGATAGCGAAACAACTTGAAAATTGGGGAGTCGACGTTATTGAAGCCGGCTTTCCCGCTTCAAGTACAGGAAGTTTCAAATCGGTAGAAGCGATATCTAAAGCTTTAACAAAAACAGCAGTATGTGGCTTAGCTAGATGTAAGAAATCAGATATTGACGCAGTTTATGAAGCAACAAAGTTAGCTACTAAACCTCGTGTCCATGTTTTTATTGCTACATCTCCTATTCACTTAGAATATAAATTAAAAATGACACAAGAAGAAGTTTTAGCATCAATAAAAGAACATGTTTCATATGCTAAAAAATATTTTGAAGTTGTTCAATTTTCACCTGAAGATGCAACGAGAACTGATATTTCATTTTTAATAAAAAGCGTACAAACTGCTGTAGATGCTGGTGCAACTATCATCAATATCCCTGATACTGTTGGTTTTAGTTACCCTTCTGAATATGGACAAATTTTTAAAACATTAACTGAATCCGTTCAATCTGATAAAGAAATCATTTATAGCGCTCATTGTCATGATGATTTAGGTATGGCTGTCGCAAATAGTCTTGCTGCAATCGAAGGTGGTGCAAGACGCATTGAAGGTACAGTAAATGGTATAGGAGAACGAGCTGGTAATGCGGCACTTGAGGAAGTTGCTTTAGCTTTATATGTTCGTAAAGATCATTATGGTTTAGAATCACAAATTAATTTACAACAAACTAAAAATACTTCTGATTTGATTTCACGATATGCTGGTATTCGTGTTCCAAGAAATAAAGCCATAGTTGGCCAAAATGCCTTTAGTCATGAATCTGGTATTCATCAAGATGGTGTTCTAAAACATCGCGAAACTTATGAAATTATGACGCCACAATTAGTAGGTGTCAGTACAACTGAATTACCACTGGGCAAATTATCAGGAAAGCATGCCTTTGCTGAAAAACTAAAAGCATTAGGTTATGACATTACTTCTGAAGATCAAGTCAATTTGTTTAAGCAATTTAAAGCAATTGCTGATAAGAAAAAAGCTGTATCTGACCGTGATATTCATGCTTTAATTCAAGGTTCAGAACATGAACAAAGTGCCATTTTCCAACTTGAAACTTTACAACTTCAGTTTGTATCAAATGGTCTTCAAAGTGCAGTAGTTGTTATTAAAGATAAAGACAATAATATTTATCAAGATTCAAGCATTGGTACTGGCTCCATTGTCGCTATTTATAATGCTGTTGATAGAATATTTAAACGTGAAACAGAATTGATTGATTATCGAATAGACTCTGTCACTGAAGGTACTGATGCACAAGCTGAAGTTCATGTTAACCTTATCATCGAAAATAAAGAAGTTAGTGGTATAGGCATTGACCATGATATTTTAAAAGCTTCTTGCAAAGCTTATGTTGAAGCCCATGCAAAATATGTTGCTGAAACAAAAGAGAAAGAAGGTATCCAATCATGACCTATAACATTGTTGCTTTACCTGGAGACGGCATAGGACCAGAAATACTAAATGGAAATCTAGGTATCTTAGAGAAAATTAGTCAGAAATATCAATTTGATTATCATATAGATACACATCATTTTGGAGGAGCAGCTATAGATAACTATGGCACTCCCCTAACTGATGAGACGTTAAAAGCTTGTCAAAATGCTGATGCAATATTATTGGGAGCTATTGGTGGTCCGAAATGGAGTAATCCAAATTTACGGCCTGAACAAGGATTATTAAAACTTAGAAAATCACTTAATTTATATGCTAATATTCGCCCCACTATTGTTACAAATGGAACAAGTCACCTCTCTCCACTTAAACAAGATCGAGTTGAGGGCACAGACTTAGTTATTGTACGAGAACTCACTGGCGGACTGTATTTTGGAGAACCAAGAGAACTCTCAGAACATCATGCTTTAGATTCTTTAACTTATACCCGTGATGAAATCGAACAAATTGTAAGAGTTGCATTTGAGTTAGCACAACAACGTCATAAGAAATTAACATCTGTAGATAAAGAAAATGTGCTTTCTTCTAGTAAACTTTGGAGAAAAACTGTTGATGAAGTTAAGAAAGATTATCCTGACGTAGAAGTAGAACATTTACTTGTTGATGCATGTAGTATGCATTTGATTACGCGACCAACACAATTCGACGTTATCGTAACTGAAAACTTATTCGGCGATATTTTAAGTGACGAAGCTTCAGTTATTCCTGGTTCGCTAGGATTATCTCCATCAGCAAGTTTTGGTAAAGATGGAACTAGACTTTACGAACCTATTCATGGATCAGCACCTGATATAGCAGGAAAAGATATTGCTAATCCATTTGGAATGTTACTATCTTTAGCTATGTGCTTAAGGGAAAGTTTTAATGAAGTTGCAGTAGCTAATGAGTTAGAACATAAAATTTATCAATTTATTAGAGAAGGAAAATGTACGTCAGATTTAGGAGGAACATATCGTACTTCCGAAATCATTAAACTACTAAAAGAAGATTACACTTAAGGGAGGCGTCATCTTATGGGACAAACACTATTTGATAAAGTATGGGATAAACATGTCTTACATGGAAATGTAGGTGACCCTCAATTATTATATATAGATTTACATCTTATACATGAAGTTACTTCGCCTCAAGCTTTTGAAGGATTAAGATTACAAAAAAGAAAACTACGTCGTCCAGATTTAACATTTGCTACTTTAGATCATAATGTACCTACTATTGATATTTTTAATATCAAAGATGAAATTGCAAACAAACAAATAACTACCCTCCAAAAAAACGCAGAAGATTTCGGTGTTCATATATTTGATATGGGGTCAGATGAACAAGGAATCGTACATATGGTCGGCCCTGAAACTGGTCTAACTCAACCAGGTAAGACGATTGTTTGTGGTGATTCTCATACAGCCACACATGGTGCTTTTGGAGCAATTGCATTTGGTATTGGAACAAGTGAAGTTGAACACGTTTTTGCTACTCAAACGTTATGGCAAACAAAACCCAAAAATTTAAAAATTGATATTTCAGGAAAGTTACCTAATGGAGTATATGCAAAAGACATTATCCTCTATCTTATTAATCAATATGGTGTAGATTTTGGTACTGGATATGCTCTAGAATTCACCGGTGAAACAATCAAAAGTTTATCAATGGAAGCTAGAATGACTATTTGTAATATGGCTATTGAAGCAGGTGCAAAATATGGGATGATGCAACCAGATGATATTACATTTGAATATGTAAGAGGACGTCAATTCGCTAAAAATATAGATGAAATGATACCACAATGGAAACAACTTTATTCTGACGAAGATGCCTATTTCGACAAAATTATTAATATTGATATTACAAATCTTGAACCGCAAGTCACTTGGGGTACCAACCCAGAAATGGGTGTTAGCTTTAGTACGCCATTCCCTGCTATTAAAGATTCTAATGATGAACGCGCATATCAATACATGGGGCTAAAGCCAGGTCAAAAAGCCGAAGATATTGAATTAGGATATGTCTTTTTAGGGTCATGTACAAATGCTAGAATATCAGATTTAATTGAAGCTAGTCATATTGTAAAAGGAAAACAAGTACATCCAAATATCACTTCTATTGTCGTACCTGGTTCACGTACTGTAAAAAAAGAAGCTGAATCGATGGGTCTAGATAAAATTTTTAAAGATGCAGGATTTGAATGGCGTGAACCTGGATGTTCAATGTGTTTAGGAATGAATCCAGACCAAGTTCCAGAAGGTGTTCATTGCGCATCTACAAGTAATAGAAATTTTGAAGGACGACAAGGTAAAGGTGCCAGAACACACCTAGTTTCTCCTGCAATGGCTGCAGCAGCAGCAATTAACGGAAAATTTGTAGATGTTAGAAAGGTGGTTATATAAATGGATATAAAACCAATTACCACTTATACAGGTAAAATCGTGCCATTGTTCTATGACAATATCGATACTGATCAAATCATTCCAAAAGCTCATTTAAAACGTATATCTAAAACAGGTTTTGGTCCTTTTGCATTTGATGAATGGCATTATTTACCAGATGGAACTGATAATCCAGAATTTAATCCAAATAAGCCAGAATATAAAGGCGCAAGTATTCTTATAACTGGAGATAATTTTGGTTGTGGTTCCAGTAGAGAACACGCTGCTTGGGCATTAAAAGATTATGGATTCAGTATTATTATTGCAGGAAGCTATAGTGATATTTTTTACATGAATTGTACAAAAAATGCTATGTTACCTATTAAATTAGATAAAACTTCTCGAGAGCATTTAGCAAGCTTTAAAGAAATTACAGTTGACTTACCAAATCAAACAGTTTCATCGCCGGAGAAAACTTTCCATTTTGATATAGATGAAACTTGGAAAAATAAACTCATTCATGGATTAGATGATATAGATATAACATTACAGTATGAAGATTTAATTGAAAAATATGAAAAAGCACATTAGGGTGGGACTATTATGACATTAAAAACAACAGTTTCAACAAAAGATATCGATAAAGCTTTTTTACGTCTTAAAGATACAGTAAAAGAGACTCCTTTACAATTAGATCATTATTTATCTCAAAAATATGATTGTAAAGTATATTTGAAAAGAGAAGACTTACAATGGGTACGTTCATTCAAACTAAGAGGTGCCTATAATGCTATCTCCGTATTATCTGAAGAAATTCAAAATAAGGGTATTACATGTGCTAGTGCAGGCAATCATGCTCAAGGTGTTGCTTACACTGCAAAAAAGTTAGATTTAAATGCTGTCATTTTTATGCCAGTAACTACTCCCCTACAAAAAATTAATCAAGTTCAGTTTTTTGGAAACGGAAATGTAGAAATAAAATTAACTGGTGATACCTTTGATGATTGTCTAGCTGAAGCATTAGATTATACTAAACAACATGATATGACATTTATCGATCCATTTAACAATGTTTATACAATTGCTGGTCAAGGTACCCTAGCTAAAGAAATTATACATCAATCTCAAGATGAAAATATTGAGTTTGATTATTTATTCGCAGCTATAGGAGGTGGAGGACTAATCTCAGGTATTAGTACTTATTTCCATGATTATTCTCCTAAGACCAATATTATTGGCGTAGAACCTGTTGGGGCTAGTAGTATGTATGAATCTGTTGTCGTTAATAATAAAGTAGTTACATTGAAAGAAATTGATAAATTTGTAGATGGTGCATCAGTAGCTAGAGTTGGTGACTTAACATTTGAAATAGCTAAATCTAAAGTACATGACTATGTTCAAGTAGATGAAGGCGCTGTATGTTCAACAATACTTGATATGTACTCTAAGCAAGCTATTATAGCAGAACCCGCGGGTGCATTAAGTGTTGCTGCTTTAGAAAACTATCGTCAACAAATTAAAGGAAAAACTGTAGTTTGTATAGTTAGTGGTGGTAACAATGATATCAATCGTATGAAAGAAATTGAAGAACGATCACTTTTATATGAAGAAATGAAACATTATTTTATCCTTAATTTCCCTCAAAGACCAGGAGCTCTAAGAGAATTTGTTAATGATGTGCTCGGCCCTCAAGATGACATTACCAAATTTGAGTATTTAAAAAAATCATCTCAAAATACTGGTACAGTTATTATTGGTATTCAACTTAAGGATCACGCAGATTTACAACATTTAAAAGAAAAAGTAAGTATATTTGATCCTTCAAATATATATATTAATGAAAACAAAATGCTATACTCTTTATTAATTTAACTAGTGTAAAAACTAATCGGAGTTAAGTGGAATAATTTCCATGTAACTCCGATTTTATTTTATTTAAAATTTAGTCTTTATTCTTTATGAAAAATGGTTAATAAAATTTTATTAGAACTATTTAAACTGCTGAGCTAAACTTGATTTGAGTCAATCATTCGCATTTTTCTTCTTTTTCGTCTCTCTCTTACTCACTTAGCTTGACTAAGATCGTAGCGTTCCTTTACCCCAACTTGCATTGCTTGTTGAATTTTCTACCAAAATTCTCTTTGTTGGAGCCCCGCTCTTCATTGATGATTTAAAGCACTTCACTTTTTATGTATTAAAAAAAGAGACCTTACGGTCTCAATGCGGCTCATCGCATCCTATTATTTGCCTAGCATATATAGTTGTACTTAATAGCTAAAGCTATTAAGTACAACAATGCGATTATAAATCGCTGTTTTGCTTTAGAACGTTAGTCTGCTACCATCGGCGCTAAGGAGCTTTCTCAACTCGAGATAAACGCTCGCATTCTTCTTCTTTTTCGTCTCTCTCTTACTCACTTAGCTCGACTAAGCTCGTAGCGTTC
>NZ_JHVS01000010.1:0-106519 GCF_000620265.1 Staphylococcus sp. URHA0057
TAGAAACTATATTGAGTCATTAAAAGAACATGATGTATTTCAAAGTATGTCTAGAAAAGGAAATTGCCTAGATAATGCCTCAATGGAAAACTTCTTTGGGTTATTAAAACAAGAAATGTATTATGGACAATCATTTGAAACATTCCAAGAATTAGAACAATCTATTCATAAATATATCAATTTTTATAACAATACAAGAATTAAAGCAAAATTAAAAGGCTTGTCTCCTAAGCAATATAGGAAACAAACCTTTAAAATAGTATACTAAACCAGAGTACAACTTTTGGGGTTCAGTACAATCATCTTAGTGCTATTATTTTAGGATTCATGTCACAGTCTATTTTATATCTAAAGGATTATGCTTCTGTAATATCATTTTCAATTAATAATTTAATCGCTTTATGGTCAGTAGCATTTCTAAATAAATCATATGCGTTTTCAATCTCGCTTAACTTACTATAGTGAGTAACTAGTTGTTCAGGTTGAATGATTTTACTTTTTAATGCTTCTAATAGTTCTTCTGTAGTATTACCTGAAACTAAACCAGTAGAGACATTGATATTTTTGATCCATAATTTGTCGATATCAAATTGAACTGGTAAACCGTGAACACCGACATTAGCAATTGTACCGTCGACACCAATTAATTTTTGACATAAATCAAACGTTTGAGGAATACCTACAGCTTCAATAGCGACATCGACGCCTCGATGATTGAGCTCATAGACTTCTTTAATAGCTTGTTCAACATTACTAGAATTGATAGTATGTGTCGCGCCAAGTGATTTAGCAGTTTCCAAACGGTTATCATCTAAATCAATCATAATAATTTTTGACGGAGAATAGAATTGTGCAGTTAATAATGTAGCTAAACCGACTGGTCCAGCACCAACAATAGCTACAGTACTACCGGGTTTAACCTTTCCTTTTAATACACCAATCTCATAACCAGTTGGTAAAATATCTGAAAGCATAACTAAAGCTTCATCTGGTAATGAGTCAGGTGCATGATATAACGAGTTATCTGCAAAAGGAACTTTAACATATTCTGCCTGTGTACCATTAATTAAATGTCCTAAAATCCATCCACCGTCATTTTCACAGTGTGCATAAATGCCTTTTTTACAGTAATAGCATTTACCACAAGAAGATACTGCAGAGACAATGACTTTATCTCCAACTTTAAAGTTGTTCACATTAGATCCAACTGATTCAACAATACCGATACCTTCGTGACCAAGTGTTGTATTTTCAGGTACTTCTGGAGTATCACCTTTGATAATGTGTAAGTCTGTACCACAAATAGTCGTTTTGACCATTCTAATAATAGCGTCAGTACTTTCTGTAATGACTGGCTTTTCCTTATCAATTAACTTTGCTACACCAGGTTTTGAGTAATTATAGGCTTTCATAGGAATCTCTCCATTTTAATGTGAATGATTTCACATCTATTATACCATAATTAAAAATTTTTGAATTGTTTTCTATTAAAATAATGATTATAAATAATAGAATAATATAGTTATAAAAAAGAGACCCGGTAAACATGGTAAAGTCCACAAAGATGAAAATAATGTTTAAATAGCTTAAAATAGACATGAATATAGATATAAGGGAGAAATTAATAATGGATACTGAAGAAGGCAAATTAATTGTTGATACAGAGATAGAAGTAAATGGATATGATATTGATGCAATGGGGATTGTAAGTAATATCGTGTTTATAAGATGGTTTGAAGATTTACGTACCATTTTTATTAATCAATATATGAATTATTCAGAAATGATATCTAAAGGCATTTCACCAATTTTAATGAAAACGGAAGCGGATTATAAAGTACCAGTAACGATACACGATAGACCGAGAGCACGTTGTTGGATGATTAAAGCAAGTAAAATGAAATGGATATTCAAATTTGAAATCTCATCTGAAGATAAAGTACATTGTATAGGTTACCAAACAGGTGGTTTTTATGATTTAGAAAAGCAAAAAATAACGAAGTTACCTCAAGTTTTTCAAGATATAATGAAATAAAGTGAAAATTCGTACTTATATTAAAGATGATCTGTACTAATTTTAACTCGAGAGGGTGTATGATATGACTGAGACAATTCGAGATGTAGCACAATTTAAAACTTTCATTAATCAACATCCATTAGTTGTAGTTCATGTGATGAAAGATCACTGTAGTGTTTGTCATGCCGTGTTACCTCAAGTGAAAGATTTATTACAAGAAACGTTTCCTCAAGTGAAATTAGCTATTATTAATCAAAATGAAGTAACAGATATTGCAGGAGAATTATCTATTTTTACCGTACCTGTAGATTTAGTATTTTTGAATGGTAAAGAAATGCATAGACAAGGTAGGTTTATTGATTTACAAAAATTTGAACGCCAGTTAACACCGATGTATGAACAAATATACGAAAGTTCAAAATAATAAATAGGTTTACAGACACTCGAATGAAATTAATGTTCGAGTGTTTTTTTATATACTAAATTCTCATTATACGATTTAACCCGAGTTGGTGGGACGTGTAATAATTAAGTGTTATGATAGAAAACGTGTGAAATTTTTATATAAAAATACGATAGTAACGATTTAAGCAGTGTTACAGAAGGAGGCTAAAATGGCAAAACATTCTCGTACTTATCATATTAAAAATACAGTTTTCTGTCTTGTAGGAACACTATTAATTGCGCTCGGTGTAAATAGTTTTGTGATACCTGGTAACCTTGGTGAGGGCGGCGCTATTGGTATGTCTCTTGTATTAAAATATACCCTAGGTTTATCACCGGCGCTTACATCTTTCCTCATTAATGCTATTTTAATTATCATTGGTTGGAAATATTTGAGTAAAACGACGGCAATTTATACAGTGATTACGATTACAGCCAGCTCCATTTTCTTAGATTTAACTAAAAGTTTTAGTTTAGGAATTAATGAAAACTTTATTAATGCAGTCTTTGCTGGTGTATTAATCGGTATAGGTTCAGGCCTAGTTATTGCATCACGAAGTACATTAGGTGGTACATCGGTCATTGCACGTATTATAAGTAAATATTCAGAAGTTAAAACATCCCAAGCGTTATTTATATTAGACGCATTGGTAGTACTATCATTTTTACTAGTGTTGCCTATCATTAATGTACTATATACAATCGTTATGCTATTTATTGTCGAAAAAACGATGGCATTTGTAGTAGAAGGATTTAATCCTAAAAAAGCAGTAACAGTTATTTCAGATCATAATAAAGATATTAGTTCTGAAATATACCAAGCTACTGGAAGAGGATCAACATTGTTAGATGGTAAAGGTGCTTATCAATTAGATAATACAGATATATTATATGCAGTAGTATCTCAAAGTCAGATTGCTACAGTAAAGAAAATTGTTAACCGTTATGATGACAATGCATTTCTTGTTATTCATGATGTAAGAGACGTTTTAGGTAACGGATTTATGAATATTAAATAAACTTAAAAAGACTTTTATAACGCGAAAAATTCGAAATTATTATATTATAGAAGTAAAGGATAAAGGAGGTGGATTTCAATGTTCAAGAAAGTTCTAGCTGTGATAAGTTCTACTTTAGTAGGTAGTATATTATTCGCTAAAGTCAAAGAACAGAGAAGTTATCGTAGTTTCGTTCAAGAAAAAATGATGCGATTAAATGGAATGAAAAGCACGTTCGATAGTGTTGAAGGCGCTAAAAAAGCACTTGAAAAGACCAAAGATGAAACTGCGGGTAAGTATGCAGGTACTGAATATGAATTTAACCATAACGTTAGTATCCAAGATTACTTTGGTTCATTAGTTTATGTTGTTAACAATCAAGGTGACCGACAACAAAGGACAGTATTATATATTCATGGTGGCGCTTGGTTTCAAGATCCTTTAGATTATCACTTTGAATTTATAGACTTACTTGCAGAAACGTTAGACGCTAAAATAGTAATGCCTATATATCCTAAAGTGCCACATAGAGATTATATAACGACAGAGGTACTCCTCCATAAAATTTATCAAAATTTACTTAATAAAGTAGATAATCCGGATCAACTTATTGTTATGGGTGATTCAGCAGGTGGTCAAATTGCCTTATCATTTGCACAATCATTAAATGATAGATCATTACCACAACCAGGACATATTGTATTATTATCACCTGTGTTAGATGCTACATTTAGTAATCCAGAAACGAAAAAATATGAACAAATAGACCCAATGTTAGGTATTGATGGAAGTAAATACTTAGCAGGTTTATGGGCAGGGGATACGCCTTTAGATGACTATAGAATTTCACCTATTAATGGTGATATAAACCATCTCGGTCACTTGACTATTGTCATAGGTACTAAAGAAACATTATATCCTGACGCGCTTAAATTATCCCAAATGCTTGATCAAAAAGGGATTGAACATGAATTTATACAAGGTGACAATTTGTTTCATATTTATCCTATATTTCCTCTTCCGGAAAGAGAAGACGTCTTGAATCAACTTAAACAAATTATTATAAAAAAATAACCCTACTCCTTATAAAATGAGTGGGTTTACATTGAGTATAACAGCGAATTCATTTATCAATATGTTTGATAATTTGAATTCGCTGTTTTGTTATCTATTTGTTTTGATTGATGCTGATTTGAGTCTTTAGAATCAACATTTTTATAATTTGTAGATGTATATGAATGTTCTTTTGATGAAGCATCTTCATTTTTTAAACTAGAGTCTACGGCTTCATCGCTATTACGTGTTTTATTATTTATTTTAGTGTGATCTGTATCTAATACAGAATTGCTCATGTCTTTTCCTTGTAAACTTCCAACTAGAATGAATGATAAGTAAAGTGTTGTCACTATTAAAATAGCTGCTAAATAAATTCCAATAGCAAATTTAACTGACTTTTCCATTCTTCTCCTCCTAAGGTCTGAGTAACTACACTCTTAATTTAACATTTGTTTTTTAATTTAATGTAAATTCCTAGTAAAAAATATATGTCTTTCTCAATACAAGGTATGTCAAGGCTAGTAACCAAATACAGTCTAAATGATTAACAATATGTCCTATTCTTCAAGTAAGCCTTTACATTTATTTACATTATTTTAATGGTTAATTAAAAGAGTTAAAACTGAATCAATAACCAAATGATAGTCTACTACTATAAGTTATAGATAAGTAATTTTTTATTTTAAGTTTTAAGTGAATATTTAATATATATTGACTTTTGATTAATTGTTTTTATAAGATTTATATTAATGGAAGCGTTTTAATAATTGGATAGATTTTTTTCATACTTTATAGAGAAAAATAAATTTCCATTCCATTAACAATTCAATATACATAGAAAAGAGAGGGATTGTAGCGTGATTCTCATAACAATATGTGTTGTGTTGATTCTATGGCTAGGTATTAAAGAAAAAAGGCGCCATGCGAATCGACTTAAGAAAATCCCTATACGAATTAATATTAATGGTATTCGAGGTAAATCAACTATTACTCGAATGGCATATAGTGTATTGAGAGAAGATCACTATAGAGTCATAGGGAAAACAACAGGAACAGACGCACGAATGATGTATTGGTTTACTCAAAAAGAGTATCCAGTAATAAGAAAACCTCAAGGTGCCAATATAGGTGAACAAAGAGATATCATTCGTAAAGTTGTTAAACAAAAAGCCAATGCACTTGTAAATGAATGTATGGCTGTCAATCCTGACTATCAAATTACATTCCAGAAGGACTTAGTAAAAGCTAACGTGGGCGTTATCGTTAATGTAATGGAAGACCATATGGATGTATTAGGACCGACACTAAAAGATGTAGCACAAGCGTTTACCGCAACCATTCCTTATAAAGGGAAATTGGTTGTTATGAAAGATGAGTTTACAGACTTTTTTGCTAAAGAAGCTAAAAAACGTAAAACAGAATTAATTGTTGTTGATAAAGATAAAATACCTGAATCATACTTAAGAAAATTTGATTATTTAGTCTTTCCAGATAATGTGGCTATTGTATTAGGCATTGCCCAAGCAGTAGGCGTTGATAGTGAAACAGCGTTAGAAGGAATGTTAAATGCGCCTGCAGATCCAGGTGCAGTTAGAATTAAATATTTCCATGCAAATAACACGAAAAATGTTTTTGTTAATGCATTTGCTGCTAATGAGCCAAAATCTACGAAAGCGATATTAAATAAAGTAGAATCATACAATTATCCTTATAGTAAGAAAATCGTCATATTAAATTGTCGTTCAGATAGAATTGATAGAACTAAATTGTTTGTTGAAGATTTCTTAGAAGATGTGGAATACGATACGCTTATCTGTACCGGAAAAAGTACACAAATGGTATCAGATTTGATGCATCGATTACCTGATAAGAAATATTTAAATTTTGAAGGACAAGATTTTACAGAAATAGAAAAAGCTATTATGAAAGAAGCGGACAATGCACTTGTCTTTTGTGTAGGTAACATACACGGACCAGGTGGAAGAATAGCGGAATTCATAGAAGGGATAGAATAAAATGATAGGTTCAGAATTATATTTCTCCTTATTTGTAGGTGTTGTTCTCAGTCTTATATTCGCTGAGAAATTTGGTATTAATCCAGCAGGACTGGTAGTACCTGGTTATTTAGCATTAATTTTTGATCAACCCATCATGCTTTTATCAGTATTAATTATCAGTTGTTTAACATTCTTTATTGTAAACAACGGTATTAGTAAATGGGTTATTTTATATGGTAGAAGAAAATTCGCTGCCATGATTTTAACAGGTATGGTATTAAAATTTATATTTGATTTGATATATCCATTAACCCCATTTGAAATGGTCGAAGTGTCTGGTATTGGGGTAGTTATTCCTGGTATCATCGCGAACACAATTCAAAAACAAGGTGTTGTAATAACATTATCATCTACTATGTTATTAACATGTATTACATATGTCATCTTGTTCTTATACAGTTTTATTAATTAATCAAGAACAAGGAGCGCGTAATTACAATGAAAAAGAAAAAACGATTAACACCAAGCGAATGGTTGCTCAAACAATCTAAACGTCATAAACGTAGAAACACTTTATACACAGCCATAGTTCTTCTTATCGCTTTAGTATTAATAGTCTTCGCTATTCGCGCAGTTAAAGTGGTACCTGTGAAAAGTGATGCAAAAGATCCAAACAGCGTTCGCATGACCTATTTGGGTAATATCACATTAAATAAACATATACGTCAAAATAATCTCAATAGTGTATTTTCAGGGTTACAAGAGCCACTGAAGAATAGTGACTTTTCAACGGCCTCATTGTTATTGAATGACTTTGCTAAAGATTCTAAGAAAGAGATTGAGAAAAATTTAGAAAACATCATGTTCTTGAAAAAGCAGAACATTAAAAGTGTAAATTTAATTAATCAGACTGCGGATAATGTTACTGCAAGAGACTTGATGGAAAAGGTAGAATCGCAAGCTGGGTATAATTTCCTAACGGGGAATGGTTCTAACCCTATTAATAGTAAAACCGTGCAACAAGATGTTAAAGGTAAGAAAATAGCTAATGTATCATTTACAGATGTAGAATCAAATTATGCAGAACCACTTAAAAATACGACATCTATCAGTTTGGATCCAGACATTTTTTATCCATTAATTAAAAAATTAAAACAAAATAATGATTATGTAGTAGTTAATGTTGACTGGGGAATTCCAAACGAAAGAAATGTTACAGATCGTCAAAAAGAATATGCGTATGCTTTATCCAAAGCAGGAGCAGATGTGATTATTGGACATAATTCAGTTATTCAAAAAGTCGAAAAATACAAGAACACTCCTATTTTTTATAGCCTGGGAAATACAACATCAGATGATTTCTTATCGAAAAATCAAAAAGGTATGGTTGTACAAGATGATTGGAAAGATAAAAAACATAAGTTCCATCTCACACCAATTCAATCGAAAGACGGTAAAATTTCTGAAGATGATATGAACAAAATGGACCAAAGACGCTTTTACAATAATATTAAAGACCAATCAATTGATTTAAAAAAAGCTGACGATGGAGGTTATACATTTGAATATTAAAAAACATTGGCTGCCGATCACTGTAATCGTTATTGTAGTAATTATTTTCCTACTCGTCATATTCGCAAGAGCAAATGAAGGTTTAGATAGTTATGAACAGCAAGAATTGAAAAATGGAGAACAGCAATATCTTTCAAAAGGGGCAAGTTAGGAATGAACATATATAATAAAGCAACCTTGACTGTCATATTAATCTTGACCATCATTATTTCGTTTGTATTTTACTATTTTACGAAAGATGAAAAGATTGATAAAGATAAACTATACGAGAACAAAATAACAAATCATAAAAAGGCTGGAAATAAAAACTATGGTGTGGCATCTAACAATGCGATTGCTACTAAAATAGGTAACAAGGTTATTGAAGATGGTGGAAATACAACAGACGCTGCTTTCGCAGTATCATATGCATTAGCGGTTACTGAACCTCATTCATCTGGTCTAGGTGGTGGTGGCGCCACATTAACTTATGATGGTACAGAAGGCCAAGTACCAAATTTATATGAATATAAAACATATTCTTCTTATAACTATAAACAAGGAGATAAAATTGGTACGCCTGGTTTCGTAAGAGGTATGCATGATATGCATGAAAAAGAAGGTAAGATGGATGAGAAGAAACTCTTTGGTTATATTATTCCACTTGCTGAAGATGGATTTGAAGTAGATTCAGAATTAGAACGTAGTTTGAAAATATATGGTTCTAAAATTGATCGTAATTCACCATTCTTTAAAGGTAAGAAAACGGTCCGTGAAGGCGATGTTGTTAAACAAGATAAACTAGCGGATACATTGAAGAAAATTCGTGATAAAGGTCCAGATTATTTCTATAAAGATGTAGGTAAAAGTATCTCTAAACAATTGGATAATCAATTAACAGAGAAAGATTTCAATACATTTAAAACTGAAAAGAAAGAACCAGTAAGTACAGAGTACTTAGGAAACAAAGTTTATTCAGCTTCAAATCCTCTAGGAGGAACATTGACACTACAAGGATTAAAAATAGATGAACAAGAAAATCAAGGTACTGCTGATCGTAATAGCTACATTAAAGGTATATTAGAATCTCGTGATGTTATGTATAGCAATCGTGACATTGTAAATGGTGCGGAACCTAGTAGCGAAGAACATTTATCAGATGATTATTTACTAGGTGAATTGAACAAAGTAAATGTAGGTACAACAGCTGAAGGTGGAAGTGATTTTAATCCAATTCAAACAGATAATACTAGTACAACACACTTTGTTGTTATTGATAAGCAAGGTAAAGTTGCGAGTACTACCAATACATTATCAAGTTACTTTGGTTCAGGTGACTTTATGAAGGAAGGTTTCTATATGAACAACTCATTAGGAGACTTCTCTAAATCTCAAGCAAGTCCTAACTATGGTGAAAAACATAAAGCACCACGTTCATTTATTTCGCCATCAATTATAGTAGGTACAGACTTCTATATGGGTATTGGTACTCCTGGTGGTAACAAAATTCCAACAATGTTAAATGAAGTCATTGTCGATTATTTAAGAGGTGACGGTACCTTACAAGAAGCGGTCGACAAACCAAGATTCTACAATGATGGTGGTACCATTTATTATGAAAATGCTACGAGTGACGAAGACTTAGAGATTTTCAAAAATCTTGGATATGGTGTGAAGGAAAAACGAAATGATCCAAACTTTGGTAGTGTACAAGGAGCAGTATACGACAAGAAAAGTAAGAAAGTAGACGTCGGTTCAGACGTTGGTAACAGATAAGATATATCTACAACAGGCTGTGAAATAAATACTAAAATAATAGCACTAAGATGATTTATTTTAATCATCTTAGTGCTTACTTTATACCCAATACTTCGTATTGTATGTCTACACTTTCCGAGGGTACAGTTTCAGCCAGAAATACTACACAGATAAATCTGTGAGAATTTCTAAGGTCTTCAACTAGTACTGTTCCCTCAGGAGTCTTGCCATAAATACTACGTATTTATATGTAATTTTACATTAAAACACTTTGGGAAAATAAAGCACTTTCGTATAATTTAATAAACATCACTAAACTAAATAAACGAAGTGACTTATGTATAAAGATTATAACATGATTCAACATACGCTACCTATGGAAACTTCAGTCCATATTCCCACAAATGATATGTCGCGACATGTTAATGAAATCGTTGAAACAATTCAACTTAATGAATTCGATGAATTCAAACATTATCGTGATGCTACGTCATATCACCCTATTTTTCTTTTATACTTTATTAAACATTTTCACCATTACGTACTCGATCAATAATATTTTGGACTTGTTGGCGCTTTTCTTCATCATTTTTTACATAGTAGGCAAGTGGTCCTTCTTTGATTGTGACCCAAGGAACAAGTACATCGAAGTCTAATTCTTTAATCATTTCAAGGCTCTGTATTGATTGTTCTCTGTCACTTGAACCTAGAATAACTGTACGCCATTGATCACCTTCAAAGCATAGGAAATCACCAGTGAATAAATAGCGATGTTTACCATTATCCCATAAATATAATGTTGTTCCAAGTGTATGGCCAGGGGCTGGAATCACTTCTAAATCATCATATAACATTTCGCGTTGATTTAGATAACCTTCGACAGGAATACTAGGTTTTAAAGCTGAAGCATCATTTTCATTTATAAAATAAGGTACATCAATGCTTTTGCTACCACCTAAAGATTCATGATCGTGATTCATTAACACTTTATCTGCACCGCCTAAAGCGTTAATATCCTTTTCTGATTCTTTCAAATGAGAAGAGTGATAAATGATGACATTTTCAGAATCTCGTTGTAAAACTAATGATTTAAATTCAAATCTAGAGTCGAAAGGTAATTCAGTTGTTGGTGTTGCATAAAGTCCCACATCAATATATTTTAAATGTTCAAATTGATTATGATTCATATACATTCATCCTTTGTGAGTAGATTTAATTTGATTTATTATATTTACCCTTTTTATTTTGAAAGATTCTTATTAATGAATAACAAGTCTCATTAACATTAAATAGACAGTTTTTAGTGTGTATATTAAGATGAAACAGTATGAAATATTAATTAGATAGAGTTGTATTGATTATCTAAGGCAACACCAGTAACTAGATTGTTTAATGTTATAAAATAAAAGGTGTGAGATAAATGGATGAAATAGTTCTCGGAGTAGATTTAGGCACAAGTTCTGTTAAAGTGATAGCAGTAAATCGACAAGGTAATGTTCTTGATGTGACCAATTCATCGTTATCATTAATACAAGAACATAATGGTTACAGCGAACAAGATCCTGAAGAATGGTTTCAATCAACAAAAGATGCCATCTCTAGTTTACTAGCATCTTCTAAAATGAAAGATACCGTAGTCAAAGGTATGTCATTTTCAGGACAAATGCATGGTTTAGTCATGATTGACCAACAAAGTAACGTATTACGAAACGCAATATTATGGAATGATACAAGAAATTCAGAGCAATGTAAGCAAATTATCAACAAATTAGGTAATAGAGTAAATGGTAACCCTGTTTTAGAAGGGTTCACATTACCAAAGATGTTATGGGTGCAACAACATGAGCCAGATATTTGGAAACAGGTTGATCGTTTTATGTTACCTAAGGATTATTTGCGTTATCGACTTACTGGTCAAATACATATGGAATATAGTGACGCTGCTGGAACATTGTTATTAGATCCTAAGACTAATCAATGGAATAAAGATATTGGCGATAAGTTTGAAATTGGTGATATATATCCGCCACTTATTAATTCACATGAGAGTGTAGGCTATTTATTACCTTCAATTGCTAGTGAGTTAGGTTTAAATGAAGACGTAGCTGTTTTTGCTGGTGGTGCAGACAATGCATGTGGTGCCTTAGGGGCAGGTATTATTCATGATAGAGAAACGTTGTGTAGTATTGGTACGTCAGGTGTAATATTAAATGTAGAACATCAAAGTGTAACAGAATATGGAAATAATCTTCATTTCTTTAATCATGCGATTCCTAACACTTATTATGCGATGGGCGTAACTTTAGCAGCAGGTCATAGTTTAAATTGGTTAAAAGATACGTTCTTTGAAAATGAAAGCTTCGACAACCTTATAAAACTAGCATCACAATCTAGGATAGGTGCCAATGGATTGCTATTTACCCCATATATAGCTGGAGAACGTACACCACATGGTGATGCACTAATTAGAGGAAGTTTTATTGGTATCAGTGATCAACATCAACATTCAGATTTTGTTAGAGCAACGATTGAAGGCATTACGTATTCACTGTATGAATCTATACAATTGATTCGACAAGAAGGTAAAGACATAAATGCCGTAGTTTCTATCGGTGGCGGATCAAAAAGTGATTTTTGGTTACAATTACAAGCTGATGTTTTCAATGCATCAGTTAAAAAATTAAAACACGAAGAAGGACCAAGCATGGGAGCTGCTATACTTGCAGCATATGGATTAGGTTGGTATAACTCTATTGAAGAATGTGTTGAGCAATTTATTCAAACAGATACAACGTTCGAACCTAATAAAGACAGACATCATCAATATCAATATTATTTCAATATATATAAAGATATCTATAAACAAACTAAAGACATAACAGCAAAGTTAATTCGATAATATAAATTATGAAGTGGTGTGGTGCAAAATGAAATTTGTAACCACGCCGTTTTATTTAATTATGGTAATTATTAATGGAATGAGAAGGTATGAAACGTTTTGATTAAGTGTAAAACCTCAGTATAATGTAAGAATTCACTTTATAAATATTTATTACACAAATTTGTGATAAAAATCTCTAAAAAATTGCGAGCAATTTGTTACAAATTTAGTGTATAAGCGTTAGAATAGTTAAGTCGCCATTATGGTTGTAAAAATGTTACACGAAATAGAGTGATTTTACAATTAGAGTTATTTTCATGTAAAATACAAACCACTAATAGAATTACTATATAAACGTATTAAGTTTATATAATGTGCATTTTACAATTAATTCGTGAATGATTTCACATTTTAGTCTTAATTAAACCTTTTTAGTTGTTGAAATCGCTTTCTTAAGGGTGTACGATAACTATGGCTTAAAAATATAAAAGTGAGGTTTTGGGGAAATGAATATTATCTTAGGAGTGGGTACTTTAGTATTAGTACTTGTAATTATGACGCTATTCTTAAAATTCGCGCCATATGGTAAACAGGGGTTGCAAGCTTTATCAGGAGCTGCTTGTGCAACGTTTTTACCTCAAGCGTTTTTAAGTTATGCAATTGGTGGCGTATTCCACATTAAATTTTTGCAAGAAATTGGTGATTTAGCAGGAAGCTTAAGTGGTATAGCAGTAGGTATACTAACTTGTTTAAATTTAGGCGTATCTCCAGTGTTTGCAGTTATTGTTGGTTTAGTATTACATGATTTCAAATTATTACCAGCATTTATTGCAGCGTATATTGTGGCTTTTGGAATTAAATTAATAGAGAAAAAAGTTCCAGAAGGACTAGATTTAATTGTTGTTATTTTATTGGCTCCAGCAATTACATTTGGTTTAGCAAGCGTTATTACACCAGGAGTAATGGCTACACTTAAACAAATTGGTAGTGCGGTAACTTCAGTTGGCGACAATAACCCATATGCACTAGCAATTATCTTAGGACTCGTAATACCAGTAACAGGTATGACACCATTAAGTTCAATGGTATTAACAAGCTTATTAGGACTAACAGGAGTACCGATGGCAATTGGTGCAATGACATGTATGGGAAGTTCATTTGTAAACTACGTATTATTCAGTAGATTACAAATTGGTGGTAAATCTAAAGCATTTGCAGTTGGTATTGAACCATTAACTCAAATTGATTTAATCGCACAATATCCAGTACAGCTTTACGGTTCAAATGCAATAATAGGTATGGTTAACGCTTGTATCGTGACATTTATGGGCGTAGTCATCGGCGTTAAAGGTATGGCAACACCAATTGCTGGTGCGATCGTATTATTCGGTTTCAACCAACCAGTTAGAGCGATTATTACAATTGTAATTGTAGCTATTGTAAGTATAATACTAGCGTTTATCATGAGTATGATTATTAAAAAATTCAATTTAATGAATTTAAGTTTAAATGTACCGAGCAAAAAGAACAAACTTAAGGAGAGTGTTTAGTGATGGCTAAAAGCTATGATTATCAAAGTGCGTTTGACATTATTGGACCAGTTATGATGGGTCCATCAAGCTCTCACACAGCCGGAGCAGTAAAAATCGGAAACTCAGCAAGAGCAGTTTTAGGCGATGTACCTAAAAGTTTAGAAATTCGTTATTATGAATCATTTGCCAAAACACATCAAGGGCATGGCACAGATGTTGCAGTTGTCGGTGGTGCAATGGGTTATAGTACATTTGATAATAGAATTAAAAAAGCATTAGACATCGCAGAAGAAGAAGGCATTGAAGTAGAAATTATTGAAGATGAAGGAGAAAGTATTGGAGAACATCCAAACTGTGCTTTCATCAAAGCTAAAGATGCAAACGGACGCTATATAGAAGTTATCGGTATTTCAATTGGTGGCGGAACTATCAAGATAAAAGGTATCCATGTTAATGGTTTAGAAACGAAAATGAATCATGGTTTACCGATTTTAACTGTAGATGGACCGGCAGATAAAGCGCAAATCAATCATTTAATTAACGATTTAAACGATATGTCAATTGAATACAAAGATGAATTAACTCAAATTAATGATGATAAAAGCTTAGTAGTGTTACCATTAAATAAAGCAATCAAAGAATCAGCATTAGACACATTAAGAGACAAATACAGTGATTTTACCGTTTCCTATATTAATTAAGGGGGATTCAAAATGTTTGATTCAATTAGAGAAACTATAGATTATGCAGTTGAAAAAGATATGTCCTTTGCAGAAATCATGATCCAAGAAGAAATGGAACTTAAAGGACTTTCACGTGATGAAGTACGTGAAAACATGAGACAAAACTTAGAAGTAATGAGAGATGCTGTAGTTAAAGGTACTACGGGCGAAGGTGTAGAAAGTGTTACAGGCTATACTGGACATGACGCAGCAAAACTACGTGATTATAACGAAAATAATCATGCGCTATCAGGTCATGAAATGATTGAAGCAGTTAAAGGTGCGGTAGCAACTAATGAAGTCAATGCAGCAATGGGTATCATTTGTGCAACACCTACAGCTGGATCGTCGGGTACAATCCCAGGCGTACTATTTAAATTAGAAAAAACGCATAATATTACTGAAGATCAAATGGTAGATTTCTTATTTACAGCAGCATTATTCGGAAGAGTAGTTGCTAATAATGCTAGTGTTGCAGGTGCAACAGGTGGTTGCCAAGCAGAAGTAGGTTCTGCATCAGCAATGGCAGCTGCAGCAGCAGTAGCAATTTTTGGTGGTTCTCCAGAAGCATCAGGTCATGCAATGGCATTAGCTATCAGTAACTTGTTAGGTCTAGTTTGTGACCCAGTTGCTGGACTAGTAGAAATTCCTTGTGTTATGAGAAATGCAATTGGTTCAGGTAATGGGTTAATTTCAGCTGACCTTGCATTAGCAGGTGTTGAAAGTAGAATACCTGTTGACGAAGTGATTAGCGCTATGGATAAAATTGGTAGAAATTTACCAGCATCATTACGTGAAACTGGTTTAGGTGGTTTAGCAGGAACACCAACTGGTGAAGAAATTAAACGTAAAATCTTTGGTGAAGCTGAAGATATGGTAAAAAACAACTAATTCATTAATCATAATTTAGCACTTAAGTGCCGGATAACTCTGGTACTTAAGTGCTTTTTTCATATGTTTTTATTAATATATGGAAATATAATCATTTATTTTTCTGAAGATTAAAAAAACTTATTGCAATTGCACATCCCAATAAATAAAATAATTTTAAAGGGGCTGGTGCAATGCTACGTTTAACTTTAATTTTTATAGCATTCATCATTAACACAACGATAACGTATTTGTGGACATCAGAGGGAACTTGGGTGAATTTATTATTCAAATCATTATCGCTAAGTATGATCATTGTGTTCATGTTTTATTACATTCGTTTTGTTATTGAAAATAGGGAAAGCTAGTGAGGTTAAGTAATGGATATTCAATCTGACTTAATCTCATTTTATGTTATATAAATCAAGTTGATAAAAAGCAAGGTCAAGCCATTGTTCAAATTTATAACCTACTTGCTTAATAGTGCCAGCATGATTGAAATTAAATTTCTCATGTAATTTTATGCTACCTATATTTGAAGCATCTATACCTGCAACAATTGTACGATAGCCACTTTGTTGTGCTTCCTCAATTAATTTTGATAATAATTGTGACGCAATACCACTATTTCTATAGTCAGGGTGAACATAAATTGAATGTTCAATACTATATAGGTATGCAGGCCAATCTCTGAAAGAACCATAAGTTGCAAATCCTTGAACGATATTATCTTCTTCAAAAACAAAAACAGGTTCATTTTTCTGTTTTTTATTTTCAAGCCATTGAATACGTTCTTCTATAGTTGTGGGTTCATACGTATATACTGCAGTAGTATTAATAATCGCATCATTATATATAGTTAATATAGCCTCTAAATCTGATTTTTGCGCTTCTCTAATCATCTTAATCACCTCTCAATCAATTAGAAACTATTTAAATAAAGATTGCAAGATTTATATATTTTGAATTTTGTATCATTAAATGAAAACAAAATTTTATTCAAAGATGATGTAGTGAACAATGTTTAATGATATACTAAAAGCAAAATAAAAGTATAGCTAAATTTGGTCTCAATGATATCGTTTTTAGTTAAAGGAGAAACATTTATGAAAAAATGGACAAATCGATTAATGACTATAGTCGGTGTCATTTTAATATTAGTAGCAATATATTTATTTGCTAAACCTCATATTGATAATTATTTCCATGAAAAAGATAATAGCGATAAAATCGAAAAATATGATAAAACAGAAAGTAAACAAAGTGAACATTCCAAAGATAAAACACCAGAAATTCCTAAGGATAAATCTAAAATGGCTGGATATATTAAAGTACCAGATGCTGAAATTGAAGAGCCAGTTTACCCTGGCCCAGCTACACCAGAACAATTAAATCGTGGTGTTAGCTTTGCGGAAGGTAACGAATCTCTAAGCGATCAAAATATTTCTATTGCAGGTCATACATTTACTGACAGACCACATTATCAATTTACTAATTTGAAAGCTGCCAAAAAGGGAAGTAAAGTTTACTTTAAAGTTGGTAATGAGACACGAAAATATAAAATGACAAGTATAAGAGATGTTGATCCATCTGATGTGAAAGTATTAGATGAACACAAAGGTGAAAAAAATCAATTAACATTGATTACTTGTGATAATTATAATAAAGAAACTGGAGTTTGGGAAAAACGTAAAATATTTGTCGCGAAAGAAATTAAATAGAAAAGATATTTAGATGATGAACAACTTCTTATGAATCAATGGTGAAGGTGTTCATCATTTTTATTTTTCAATAATGAAAGTAATTTCAAATTGTGAATATAGTTTCAGTCTGAATAGGTCATCTTCATTGTCTTTGAAATGTTGTCTATAATTAGGATAAAGATGAGATAGGGGGACTACATGTGATTAAAGCAATTGCCGTTGATATGGATGGGACATTTTTAGATTCAAAAAAACAATTCGATAAAGAACGTTTCGAACGAATTTTTAAAGAATTAAAAAGTAAAGGCATAGAATTTATAGCTGCTAGTGGAAATCAATATGCAAAGTTAAAGTCTATTTTTGGTGAGAGAGACATGTTTTTTATTGCAGAAAATGGGGCAGTGATATATAAAGGTAACGAATTATATCAATATCGAAGTTTTAATCATCAAGATTATCAAGACGTCATTGATTATTTAAATTTAGAAAGACAAATTAATCAATTAGTTGTATGTGGTTTAGAAAGTGCCTATATTTTAGAAGACACACCAGAAGATTTTAAAGAGGATACAAAATTTTATTACCATCAATTAAGCGAAATATCCCAATTACAAAATTTACCTGAAGATGAATATGTCAAAATAGCTTTAAACATTAATAGAGAAACACATCCACAATTAGATAAAGATTTACAAGAACGTTTCCCAGAAACTATCAAATTAGTATCAAGTGGTCATGATAGTATTGATATTATTATGCCAAATATGACAAAGGGACAAGCTTTACATAGATTGCTTGAATTATGGGGATTAGAACCTTCTGAATTGATGGCTTTTGGTGATGCAAATAATGATAAGGACATGCTAGAACTAGCGCAATATAGTTATGTCATGAAAAATAGTCAAGACGCCTCATTGTTTGATATAGCGTATGACGTTGCACCAAGTAATGATGAGCAAGGCGTGTTAACAACAATTGAAACAATGGTACTTGATAATCATAAATAATAAAAATGCGACGAAGTGTCTCTAAATGAATCACTTCGTCGCATTTTATTTATATACTTAATTTAAACGTGTATCACAAGTACCTGTATTGATAACTGATAATGAAGCATTTAATCCACCTTCTACAAGATTTTGAACGGCTTCATCAGAGAAGAAAGCGATGTGAGGTGTTAATAAAATATTTTCATTTTCAATGAGTTCTAATAACGTTTCATCTTCAACTTTTTTATTAGTCCAATCAAATGTGAAGTAAGGTGATTCAAATTCATAAGTATCAACAGCTGCTCCATATAAAGGACCATTATTAACAGCGTCAATTAAAGCTTTTGTATCTAATACGGCACCACGAGCAGCATTAACTAGCACGGCACCTTCTTTTACTTTGGCAAACATATCTTTATCAAATAAGTGATAGCTATCTTTATTTGCTGGTACATGTAATGAAATAATATCAGCATCTTTAATAGCTTCTTCTACTGAATCTTTGTACTCTAAGAAATCGAGTGACTCATTTGGATAAGCATCATAACCAATGATTTTTGCACCGAAACCAGCATAGATTTTCGCAGTTGCTGCACCAATACGTCCAGTACCGATAATAGCTACAGTCATGTTTTTAACAGGACGTGACATAATAGGTGCTGCCCAAGTGAAATCGTGATTTTGTACACGTTTTTCAATAGCAGGGAATTTACGTACTAATTGTAATGCTATTGATACAGAGTATTCAGCAATAGTTTCAGGTGAATAACTAGGTACATTTGAAATAATGATACCGTGCTTTTTAGCTAATTCTAAATCGTACATATCGAATCCAGCAGTTCGCTGTGCAATTTGTTTAATGCCATAAGATTCTAATTTAGGATAAACTTCGTCTTCAAGTTTACCGAATTGCATTGTCGTAACACCATCATAATCTTTAAGTTGATCAACAGTGTCTTTGCTAAGTAATTCAGGTGAAGTAGTGACTTCTATATTATTCTTTTTACCCCAGTTTAACGCCATTTCTTTCTCATATTCTCTAGTACCGAAAAACATTATTCTTGTCATAATGAAATTACCCCATTTCAAAAATTATAAAAAGTTGTTTAACAAATAGTATGATATAAAAAATAAGTAAAACTATAACCTACATCCACATTATATTGTGAATCTTTTCACAAATCAAGTTAAAAATTAGTTTTTTTGAAATCTGAATAGAAATAGTTTTATATGTTTAATTACAAATGTATGTTAACAAGCATTAAAATATGAATTAGTTCAATTATTTTAGAGAGGGCATCTTTTAAGATATAATATCCATAATAATAATATGGAGGTACCTTTATGAGTAATATGAATCAAACAATTATAGATGCGTTTAATTTTAGACATGCAACAAAACAATTTGATCCTGAAAAAATCATTCCAAAAGAAGATTTTGAAACAATTTTGGAAGCGGGAAGATTGTCACCAAGTTCATTAGGTTTAGAACCATGGAAGTTTGTAGTTGTGCAAAATAAAGTATTGAGAGACAAATTGAAACCTTACAGTTGGGGCGCTCAAAAACAACTTGATTCAGCAAGCCATTTTGTAATCGTACTTGCGCGTAAAAATGTAACGTCTCAATCTCAATTCGTTCAAGATTTAGTAAAAGGTGTTAAAGGTTATAAGGAAAGTACATTACCAGCAGTTTATGAAAAATTTGATAATTTCCAAACTAATTTCCATATTAATGATAGCGAAAGAACATTGTTTGATTGGGCAAGTAAACAAACATACATTGCTTTAGCAAATATGATGACAAGTGCAGCGCTTTTAGGCATTGATTCTTGTCCAATGGAAGGCTTTGATTTAGATGAAGTGACATCCCTTTTAAAAGATGAAGGTATTTTAGATACAGATCATTTTGGTATTTCTGTAATGGCAGCATTTGGTTATCGTGCTGATGAACCACCACACGGTAAAGTTCGTCAAAATTATAACGATGTCATTGAGTGGTTTGAGTAAATAAATATTTTTAAGTGAAGAAAGAGCGGTGAGAAATAATTCGATTTAATTATTATTTCAATCATCGCTCTTATTTTGGGTTGATGAATAGAATCATATGTTGCAGGGTAAACTTAAAGTGTACATCCTTGTGAGCACATTATTTTTTAATCATAGCGTATGGATGTAGAATGATAACTAAGGAAAAGTAAACGTTTACATTTTCGATATAACTTTATATATTGTTTAATACATTTCCTACAGTATTTCAAAAATTATAAAAGGACGGGATACGATGGCAAATATTAACGTAAGAGATTATATAGATGAAAGCTATGGCTTATTTATAAATAACGAGTTTCATAAAAGTGAAAGTGGAGAAACATTAACATTTTCTAATCCAGCAAATGGAGAAGAATTAGCTCAAGTAGCTAAAGCAGGTAAAGGTGACGTTGATAAAGCAGTAACAGCGGCTACTGAAGCTTTTGATGCTTGGAGTAAAATTTCTAAAGAAGAACGTGCTGATTATTTATTAGAAATTAGCCGTAAAATTCATTACAATGCTGAACGATTAGCAACTATCGAATCATTACAAAATGGTAAACCTTATCGTGAAACATCTACTATAGATGTACCAATGGCGGCTAACCAATTTAAATATTTCGCAAGTGTTTTAACTACTGATGAAGGTTCAGTTAATGAAATTGATCATAATACTATGAGTTTAGTAGTAAATGAACCAGTTGGTGTTGTAGGTGCAGTTGTGGCATGGAACTTCCCAATTTTACTTGCATCATGGAAACTAGGACCAGCACTTGCTGCAGGTAATACTGTTGTTATTCAACCTTCATCATCTACACCTTTAACATTAATTGAATTAGCTAAAATATTCCAAGAAGTATTACCTAAAGGTGTTGTTAACGTATTAACTGGTAAAGGTTCTGAATCTGGTGATGCTATATTCAATCATGAAGGTGTTGATAAATTATCATTCACTGGTTCTACAGACGTTGGTTATGGCGTAGCTAAAGCAGGTGCTGAACGTATTGTACCAACTACATTAGAACTTGGTGGTAAAAGTGCTAATATCATCTTTGATGACGCTAATATTGATCAAGTTATTGAAGGTGTTCAATTAGGTATTCTATTCAACCAAGGTGAGGTATGTAGTGCTGGATCTAGATTACTTGTCCAATCATCAGTTTATGATAAATTATTACCAAAATTAAAAGAAGCATTTGAAAATATTAAAGTAGGTGACCCATTTGCAGATGATGTTAAAATGGGAAGTCAAACTGGTGAAGAACAACTAGAAAAAATCCAAAACTATGTCAAACTAGCTGAAGAAGATTCAAGTGCTAACATTGTAACAGGTGGTCATCGCCTTACTGATAATGGACGAGATAAAGGTTTCTTCTTTGAACCAACAATTATAGAACTAAAAGATAATAGTCATCGATTAGCACAAGAAGAAATTTTTGGTCCTGTACTAGTAGTAGAAAAATTTGACGATGAACAAGAAGCAATTGATATTGCTAATGATTCAGAATATGGACTAGCTGGTGGTATCTTTACAACTAATTTAAACCGTGCATTAAATGTAGCTAAAGCAATGCGTACAGGTCGTATCTGGATCAATACGTATAACCAAATTCCAGCTGGCGCACCATTCGGCGGATATAAAAAATCAGGTATCGGTCGTGAAGTTTACAAAGACGCAATTAAAAACTATCAACAAGTAAAAAATATTTATATCGATACTTCAAATGAAACTAATGGATTATATTAATATATATTAATACTTTCTGAGGTTTGTGAATATATAATAAGAGCCAGTCCAAGACTTAAACAATGTCTTGGACTGGCTTTATGTTTATATTGAAGTTATTGTTGTGGTACTTTTGATTCATCTGAATGTAATTGTACAGTAAGTCCTTCAGGTGAAGTTAAAATTTCGCTTGATTGATTAGGTTTATAAATATCAAATCCAGATAATCCATAGCTATTATCATTATCTTCACGTTTTTTACTTGATTGCCAAGTGTTAGCAGCTAAATGATGATGATATTTATTAGTAGACATAAATAGTGCTTGTGGGAATTTAGAAATATGTTCAAAACCAATTTGATCTATATAGAATGATTTAGCATCTTCTAAACTATTAGTTTTTAAATGTAAATGTCCGATTTTAGCACCATCAGGCATACCATCCCAGCCATCTTCAGTTCTTTCTAATAATAATGTAGGTCCATCAACTTCTAAAGTATCCATTTTGACGAATCCGTCATTCCAAATCCAACCATCTTTTGGACGGTCACTATAAATTTCAATGCCATTTCCTTCTGGATCAGCGAAATAAAGTGCTTGGCTTACAAGATGATCTCCAGCACCAATTCTCATACCTTTATTAGCTACGTAATATAAGAAGTTAGCTAAGTCAGTATCAGTAGGAAGTAAGTAAGCAATATGGAATAGTCCGGCTTCTGATGCACTAGGTTGTCTGCCATCTTTAAGTACATTTAAAGTTAAAGTGTGTCCACTTTTACCAATTGCCAGAATAGCTTGTTCGTCGCTTTGTGATAATACATTAAATCCTAAAATGTTTGTATAGTAATCAATCATTGTGTTTAAATCTTTGACGTTTAAATTAATATTTGTAATTTGTGTTGCAGTTTTATCATGAAATGTCATAGTTAATTCCCCGCTTTTCTCTCTTTTGAATATACTTATTATAACTGATATAAAAAGTATATTCAAGATAAAAGTTTAAAAAAGAGGGATAAATTGAAATAAACATTTATCCCTCTTATTACTTCTACTTTATCAATTTAACCTAAATATACGTCTTGTACGCTATCATCTTTTTCAAGAACATCTTTTGCGAATGGACAAGAAGCAATAATTTTTAAATTGTTTTTACGAGCATAGTCTACAACTTGATATACTAATTTTTTTCCAAGTCCTTGTCCACCAAGTTCATCAGAAACACCAGTATGATCAATATCAATTTCATTATTATCTGCAGTTTTAAATGTGATTACTGCTTTAGGATCGTTTTCATCTTCGCCAACATAAAATTTATTTGTACCTTGTTTAATTTCTTCAGCCATAATTCATCGCTCCTTTATTGTGTATATAGTATATTTATCACTAAATAAAAATTTAAAACATTTGCTATATAAGAATAGAGATTAAATTGAAGTGCTAGATAAAATTACAGCAGAGCATTTAAACAATTTAACTATATCTAATATAAGAAACGGTAGTATTATAGTATTCCTCGAAACCATGAATACCATCTGCGCCACCTAGACCAGATTCTCTCCAACCAGCATGGTAGCCGTTAACAACTTCTTCAGCTTCACAATTGGCATATACTTCACCAAATTTTAAACGTTCAGTTGCCGTCATGACTTCTGATAAATCATTTGAGAATATATAAGAAGAAAGGCCAGCGTTTGTATCATTAGCGTCTTCAATAACTTGATTAAAGTCATTATATGTTGTGATTGCTAATACAGGACCAAATATTTCTTCTTTAAATGCACTATCTGTTTGTTTAACGTTATCTAAAACAGTAGGAGCATAGAAATAACCAGGGCGGTCTAATTTGTGACCACCTAATACAAGTTTAGCTCCATTATTAACAGCATCTTGTACTTTTTCGTCTATGCTATTTAATTGAGTTTCATTAATAATAGCACCGAAATCTGTTTTTTCATCAAGAGGATTTCCTACAGTTAAAGCTTCCATTTTAGATTTTACTTTTTCAACAAATTTATCATGAACGTCTTCATGTACAAATATTCTCTCAGGACATGTACATACTTGGCCTGCATTTTTAATACGAGCAGTTACAATATAATCCACAGCTTTATCAATATTTGCATTTGGCGTTACGAGGACAGGGGCGTTTCCACCTAATTCTAAGTTTACCTTTTTAACTGTGTTTGCTGCATTTTCAAATACGGCTTTACCGGCACGCATGCTACCAGTTAAAGATATTAATTTGATATCTTTATGTTGTGCTAATTGTGTACCAACAGTTTCACCAGTACCTGGGACGATTTGGATTAAACCTGCAGGAATCGTTGAAGCTTTAAAAATTTCAGCTAAACGTAGGGTAAGTAATGTTGTTTCTTCACTAGGTTTAATGACAACAGAACAACCTGTTACAATAGCAGGAATGACTTTACGTAATAATACTAAAATAGGAGCATTCCAAGGTACAATACCAGCTGTTACGCCGATAGGTTTTTTAGTGAGTTGAATAGTTTCATTTTCTACACTATTTTGTAAAACTTCGCCTTTATTACTCATGCTTAAACTAGTCATATAATCAATAAATTGAACAGATTTATCAATTTCGCCTTGAGCTTCGGCTAATGTTTTACCTTGTTCTTTGACGTAAAGTTGTGCAAGTTCTTCTTTATTTTGTTCAAGTAATGGGATTAATAATTTAACATGTTCGGCACGAGTTGGTTGCGGAACTTTTTCCCACTCTAATTGTGCATGTTTAGATTTCTCGATGGCTTCATTAACTTCCTCAGTAGTCGCAAATGTAATCGTATCTATTTTTTCACCAGTTGCTGGATTAATTACATCCATTGTTTCGTTTGAATTACTTTCTATAAATTCATTGTTTATAAATAATTGATTAGTCATATAACATACCTCCACTTGAAATATTCCCTAAAAGTCAGTGATTAAATATTAAAATTAAATTTAGACATAAAAAAGTTAGAGCAACAATGCTCTAACTTTTTGTGAACCCTTTATAGAATATAGGTATGAGGAGTATAAATCCAAATACCCCCATAATAGGGAATACTTTTCCAATAAGTGATATAAATCCAACGAAAGTGCATATAAACGTAATGAATGCCATTGTGATAATCAATATATAATAACGTTTCGAGAAGGGTTTACTAAATCTAGCAGCAAAAGCATACATAAGTCCTACTACTGTATTATAAATTACTAAAATCATAATGACTGACATAATTAGTCCAATGGATGGTGAAATATTTTTAGCTAATAATAGGGAAGGTAACGCAACATCTTTAATTTGATTAAATTGAGTTACAAGACCTAAATTAATCATTAATATTAAAAATGTGATGATGACACCGCCTATTAGTCCGCCATACGTTGCTGACTGACGATATTTTAATTTGCCACCCATAACTGAGAAGAAACTGAACGCAGCCGCAATTTGTAAACTAGCATAATTGATACCATCAAACCACCATCCAGGTGAAATAGATTTATGATGATTTGAGTATTGGTTAGCTGCATTAAAGTTAAGATGACCTGATGCAAAATAATAAATAGCTATCATTGTTACAACTGCTACTAGAAACGGTGTCACTCCTCCTAGTACTGCAATGAGACGATCAAATTTTAAAAATAATGTTGATAATATAAGAATGACTAGTAATAATGAACTCAGCCAGTATGGAACGTTGAAGCTCTCATGAATAGTAGAGGCTCCGCCAGCTGTCATTATAATAGCTAATGAAAATAAAAAAACAGTTAATATTAAATCAAAGACTTTAGCAATCATTGGATGTAAATAATAATGTACTGATTCTGAATGGTTACCTGATTTTAGTCGATAACCTGTCTTTAAAACAAAGATTCCGCCTAGAGTAATAATAGTTCCTGTTACAATAATGCCAGCTAAACTATAAACACCATGGCTAGTGAAAAATTGGAATATTTCTTGACCAGTCGCAAATCCTGCACCTACGACAACGCCTACAAATGCGAAAGCCACTATAATGGACTCTTTAGCTATATTCATTTATGTTCTTATCCCTTCATGTCAAAATTAATGAGATTTCAATTTTAATTATAATTATCTTAAAAATTCATATCTTTCTATTTTAGACGAAATAATACTAAAAATAAATACTTGAGTACATGCTATATGGACTATTGTGTAAATAAGACGTACGGTTTCTAAGAATTAAAAATAGTAATGCAATACAAAATGATTAGTGTAGAATAGTAATGACAAAAATTTTTAATAAATATTAATGCATTAATGATGATACTTTGATAGTATTAGCAAATATTGATTGGAAAAAGTGTAAAAGTTGAAGAAGGTGTTGTTATGATATTTGATTTACCTTTAATGCTAATGATTGTTGTATTTTTAGCATTAGGTATATTCAGTCAATGGTTAGCAAATAAAATAAAATGGCCATCCATAGTAGTAATGGCCATTGTAGGTCTGTTAATTGGACCAATATTAGGCATAGCGAATCCTAAAGAAGCAATGGGATCGGAAGTATTTAGTCCTATAGTTTCATTAGCAGTAGCCGTTATATTATTTGAAGGTAGTAGTAATTTAGATTTCAGAGAGTTAAAAGGGATATCGAAAGCGGTCATCAGAATTATTACTGTAGGTGCAACGATTGCATGGATTTTAGGTGCAATTGCATTACATTTTGTATTAGATTTTCCAATTTCAGTATCATTAGTTATGGGTGGATTATTTTTAATCACTGGCCCTACAGTAATCCAACCATTGTTAAAACAAGCAAAGGTAAAGAAAAATGTCGATTCAATATTACGTTGGGAAAGTATCATATTAGATCCTATTGGTCCTATGTTGGCACTATCAGCATTCTATGTATACCAAATTGTTGATGAAGGTATAAGTTTTTTAGTAATCTTACTATTTATCTTAAAAATTTTAAGCGTTGTTTTAATAGGTTTTGGTGCATCATTCTTATTTAATTGGTTAATTAAACGTGACATGATACCACAAAGTTTAATGCCGCCAATACAACTGGTATTTATACTTTTAATATTTAGTATCTGTGACGAAATTTTAGCAGAATCTGGATTATTATCTGTAACCATATTTGGACTTATAATGGCACGAAATAAACGTCATGACTTAATGTTTAAGGAGTCTGATCATTTTATAGAAAATGCATCAACAATAATGGTTTCAACAGTATTTATTTTAATTACATCATCACTTACTAAAGATGTATTACTAAACGTACTATCATGGCAATTACTTGTATTTAGTATTGTAATGATTTTACTTGTAAGACCTTTATCGGTAATTATTTCCACATTTAGAACAGAAATAACTAAAAGAGAACGTGTTAGTGTAGCCTTAATGGCGCCTAGAGGTATTGTTGTACTTACCGTTGCACAATTCTTTTCAAGTTTGTTTATGGATGACGGCGTTAAGATGGCTCAATACATAACACCAGTCACATTTGGTCTTGTATTTATTACCGTTGTTATTTATGGATTTAGCTTTACGCCGTTAAGTAAGTTGTTAGGCGTAGCAAGTAATGAACCACCTGGCGTTATTATTGTTGGGGAAAGTGAATTCTCATTTCATTTAGGAAGTATGCTTAAAGATCATGGTATACCCATTATGATGTTCAATTTATTTGAAAACACTTCAGATAAAGCACATCAGCAAGGATTTGAAGTATTTAAAGGGAATTTATTATCTAGCAATGACCGTATATATTCAGATTTACTAAGATATAATAAGTGTATATTGATGACGAAATCATTTATTTTTAATAGTTTAGCATTTAATGAACTAGTACCTGAATTTGGTTTGAATAATGTCCATATGATGCCGGTATCATTTAATGATGAACAAGCACGTAATAATTTAAATGGTCCTATTCGAAATCATATTTTATTTGATGAAAATCATACACCAAGATGGTTTGATAACTATATAACACAACATAATATTATAGAAGTGCCTGCCGAAAGATATCATGAAATTAATGATAAAGATATGTTAATTTATTATATTAATGAAAATAAAAATGTCACTTTTAAAAGGAATAATCATTCACTACCTAAAGAAGAACATGGGACATATGGTATATTAAAAAATGTTTATAACGTATAAAATATTGCTTTTATAAAAAAATAATGTTAATATAACATCAGAAATATCTCGCATATAACACCAATCCCCTCACTACTGGTGATAGTGAGGGGATTCTTATAGGTGTGGTTACTTACGTCTATTGTTTTTATCATTGCGGCAGCGTAACCAATTAGTATACCAAGCAATGATGCAACCGCTTGTTATGGTTGCCAGAATATTTATCAGAATATCCCGCATCATAACACCTCCTTTACACGTCATTAGGACGTCTAAAGCATAGACGATAGTATTATTATAGCAAGGGATAATTAATTTAAAAGAAAAAAATATTATAAAATATAAAAACAGGGCGATAATTGGAATTCTACTCAATTATCGCTCTGTTTTTATATTATTTTAAGTATCTATCATGCATTAAAATTTTAAGAATATCTATTTGAGATTGTAGTTCATGTCCTACATTAGTGTCTTTAATTTTTTTACGTGTTAGTTCTTCATCAACAACACGTTTAACTGATAACTCATCCGCACCATCTGATAATACTTTTTCCTTAGTATTAAATTCTTGGTGAGCAACCAATTGCATACCAAATGAATTATAAAGTAACGTATAACCAGCTATTCCTGTAGTAGATTGATAAGCTTTTGAGAAACCGCCATCAATAACTAACATTTTACCATCTGCTTTAATTGGATCTTCACCGTCAATTTCTTTTACTGGTGTATGCCCGTTAATGATACGGCCTTCATCAGGATTTAAATCAAAGTCTTTTAACATCTTACGAATCATATCAACATCTTCTCGTAAGTAATAATAAGGATTCTTTTCTTCTTTATGTGAGGCTTTATCTTCAATAAAATAACGTTCAAATGTTGTCATGGCACGTTTACCAAATAATGAAGAGTATTTACCAGTCCATAAATACCAAACTAAATCAGTAGAAAGATCATCTGTGATTTCTTTGTCGTCAAATGCTTTTCTTACATGATATTCAAAAACATCTAATAGTTCACGTCCACTATGTGATTCACCATCGATTTCAAATGATTCCATTTCGCCATTTTCATCTACTGGAATGCATCCATGAATAAGTAAATTTCCGTTATAAGGCAGATATAATTTTCCTTCTCTCATTAAGAAGGACATGTGGCGACGAAGTTTTTCAGATTGTTGGAAAGAAAGGAGTAACTTCTCAATAACATCTTCCTCTTCTTTCAATAATGTTTCAGGATGTTCTGGATCAACAGTTTGGAAACATGTATCTTTTAATGGGTATGTTTTACCGTAAACAGTAATTTCATTCTTGTCGTAATCAATTTTTTCTAAAACTAAGCGTTCTTCCATTTCAAATGATGGGCGACGTTTGATAATTGGCATTTCAAGCTTAAACTGTATCATTGCAATTGCTTGATGAATCTTCGTAATCTGATGTTCTTCACGTTGAGTAAGACTTACTTCCTTGTCAGGACGTTTTTTCGGTTTGAAAGCTGGATTATCTCCACTATAATATTTTTCAGCTAAAGTAAGTAAAGGTCTTAAGTTAATGCCATATGCATCTTCAATAATATCTAAATTATCATAACGTGCACAGATTCTAAGTAAATTAGCTAGACACACTTTGGAACCGGCATAAGCACCAATCCATAATACGTCATGATTTCCCCATTGAATATCTACAGAATGATAATTAATAAGCGTATCCATAATTTTATCTGGTTTAGGTCCACGGTCATAAATGTCTCCAACTACATGTAAATGGTCAACGACTAATCGTTGTACAGTATATGAAAGACCGATAATTAAATCATCAGATTGTTCTAATTCAATAACTTGGTTAATCAATGTTTCGTAATATGTTTTTTTGTTTTGATATTCATTATTTTTATAAAGCAACTCTTCAATAATGTATACAAATTGTTTTGGTAACGCTTTGCGTAATTTAGAACGAGTATATTTTGAAGAACAGTATTTTGTTAATTCTATTAAACGTTCGATAGTTGTAATATACCAAACATTGAGCTGACCTTTCGCATTGAATTGATTTTTAACTAACTTTAATTTGTCTTCAGGATAATATACAAGTGCTGCTAAATCATTAATTTCTTTTTCGTTAAGCGTATTTCCGAATATATCATTTATTTTTGCTCTGACATTACCTGAACCATTTCTTAAAACATGTTGGAAAGATTCATATTCACCATGTAAATCACTTACGAAATGTTCAGTGCCTTTTGGAAGTTCTAATATTGATTCTAAATTGATAATTTCTGTAGCTAATTTTTCAGCACTATCAAAACGTTGTGATAGTAAGTCTAAATATTTTTGTTTCAATTCACTTTCAGTAATATGTGTCATGATTTGTCACTCCTGTTTATAAGTTCCAATATAGTCAGTCTTTGTAATAATTAATGCGCTTACATTTGATTATCAAGAAAAAGTGATTAATTTTCAATAGCAAAGCTTTATTTGAAAATATATTTTTATATTCAGAGTGCTTCAAGTTTGAAAATGACAATTTTTTAGAGGGAGCTAATTGATTATGGCATGGAACAAATAGGGGGTCATACTAAAAAACGCCAACAAAGTAGTCACTATGTTAGCGTTAAGTAATAATATATTATTTGACACGTTTACGTTTTACGAAATATCTAATAACAAAGTAAATAATGGCAATGATGATAATAACATACATAATTCTAGAATATGTATGAATACCATTCATTAATGCGCCAAAACTATCGCTAAGCAAACGACCTAGTATAATAAGCGCAAAGTTCCATATAGTTGTACCCAATAATGATAAAGATGTGAAAACAATAATATTCATACGATTAATACCTGCAGGGATGGTAATTAATACACGTAATACTGGTATGAATCGACATAGAAATACTGCCCATGCGCCATATCTTTTAAACCAATCATTGGCACGTTTTAAATCACTACTTTTCAATTTCATCCATTTACCATGTCGATCGACAAAACGGTAAAGTTTTTCTTCTGAAATAAGACGACAAATATAGTATAAAATTAATAATCCAATAAATGATGCAATCGTTGCAATAATTAACAATGTCCAAACTGATAAATGAGATTTAACTGATAATAATCCTGCAAAAGTTAAAATAATTTCTGAAGGGACAACAGGTAAGACATTTTCTAATAAAATTAAAATAAAAATAGCTGTATAGCCCCATTGGCTAATAAAATTCGTTATAATTTGTTCCATTTATATAAATAGACTCCTTTATTCATCTAAACAATCTACTTAATTAAAAGTACGGTAACGTCATTATAATAAAAAATAGTCATAAATGCTTGTGAAAGGGGAGTCAATTTAAAATTTTATTAGTATTTTTAGTTTTTTAAAACACTAAAATTGTTTATTTATTGTAGTTATAGTTTTAACTCTAAATTGAGTATTACACTTGTGACAGTATATTGAATGTATTGTTAATATTTATTGAATAAAAAGTGAATATTTTATTAAATTTATATTGTAACCGTTTCCATTTCGTGCTATTATTATTAAAAATTGTAGCGCTACAAGAAATTTTTAAGTTGTTTCTTAGTAGTTTAATCATAGTCATCTTGAAGGATTTCTGAAACTGAACGACAACACTTAGAGACAACATATTTAATAAGGGAAGTAGGAAAAGAAATGAATAAGAAAAGAAGTAACGTTCGTTGGGGCTTCGCAATTGCATTCTTCTTGATCGGAGTTATTGCATACATGGACAGGTCTAATATTTCTTATATTGCTGTTCCAATGATGGAAGATTTGCATTTGTCAAAAGCTCAATTTGGTTTATTGGCTTCATTTTTTTCACTAGGTTATGCATTAATGCAAGTACCTTCTGGGATGTTAGCTGAAAAATTTGGACCACGTAAAATGATTACAATTGCATTGGTATGGTGGAGTGCTTTTACTATATTTACAGGTATGATTAAGCATCATGGTTTATTATATTTTGTTAGATTTTTATTTGGTGTAGGTGAAGCGCCAATGTATCCTTCTAATGCAGTATTCAATTCATTTTGGTTCGCAAAAAATGAAAAAGGACGAGCTTCAAGTGCTTTATTAGCAGGTTCGTACTTTGGCCCTGTATTAGCGCCAATTGTAACTATAGCTATCGTAAATGCATTTAACTGGGAAGCGGTATTTTATATTTTTGGTGCAATAGGAATTGTAATGGCAATACTTTGGGCAATTATTGCAAAAGATTTACCTGAACAACATAAAATGGTCAACGAGGCTGAAAAACAATTTATTATGCAACATAGAGATATTGTAGACACAGACAAATCGTTACCACCTTGGAAACGATTCTTAACTCACTTTAGTTTCTATGCAATTGCAATTCAATACTTTGTTGTTCAATTCGTTATCACTCTGTTTTTAATTTGGTTACCTACATATTTAACAGAAGTATATCATGTTGATTTTAAAGATATGTCAATTAGTTCTCTTCCATGGTTATTAATGTTCTTCTTAATACTTAGCGGGGGAGCAATTTCAGATAGAATTTTAAACACTGGCAAATCACGCTTTGTCGCTCGTGGTGTTATTGCTATTATAGGATTTATTGTATTTTCAGCGTCAATGTTCCTTGCAGTACATACAGATAGCCTTTATGTTACTATTTTCTGGTTATCATTAGGACTTGGTGGAGTTGGTATGTCTATGGGTATGAGCTGGGCGGCAGCTACTGACTTAGGCCGTAACTTCTCAGGTACAGTATCAGGATGGATGAACTTATGGGGTAATATTGGGGCATTAACAAGCCCATTGTTAGCAGGAATATTTGTTGAAAGTCTAGGATGGACTTTAACATTTGAATTGTTAGCAATTCCTGCAGTAGTAGCAATTATAATGTGGTTCTTTGTTAAACCTGATAAACCATTAGTTATTGATGAACATAAAACAATAGAATAGTAGATATTAAAAAGAGCAATAAATGAGATTTGATATAGTAATGTACTATATCAAATCTCATTTATTGCTTTTGATATTTTGTTAAGTACATAATATCTTAATAAGAAAGGTGTGTTTTAAATGATGATCATTAATGCAAAAATTAAAATATTAGAAGAAAAACGAGACGAATATTTAAAATTGATGGAAAGTTTAGTTGAAGAAACAAGAAAAGAAGATGGAGTCTTATACTATAGCCATTTTGAAGATGTACAAGAACGTAATACATTTGTGGTAGTTGAAAATTATATTGATGAAGCAGCAATCAACTCACATATGGAGTCTCCACATTTCCAAAACTTTAATAATAAAGTTAAAGAGTATGTTGCAGAAGAACCAGTTATAGAAATTGCCCAACAAATTAAATAAATTTGGTAGATAAAATATAATGGGAAATAGTAATCAAATATTAATGAAAGTGATATAATAGTATGTATCATTGATGGATTGTGAACAATACATCTAATAAGTTAACGCTATTGAGAGCGGAATAACGCTGATTTCAAATCAATGAAATGAGAAACATTCCGTTCTTTTATTTTGTTTAAAATCAATAAAAAGGAAAGGAGAGGACATATTGAAGAGTTTTATACAGCTAGTCATGACATTTAATAAATCAAAAGTTGATCCATATAAAGGGTTAAGACAAGGATTATTAATGATTATCCCGGCTCTTTTAGGATATTATTTTGGCTTTTTCTCTTTTGGTATATTAATTGCCACAGGTACATTAGCGCATATATATGTCTTTAAAGGAGCACCAAAATCACAAATTAGAATTGTAATACTTTGTTCTTTAGCGTTTGTAGTATGTATGATGCTTGGAACATTGACAACAGCACAACCAATTATATTTGGTATCTTGCTATTAATTGTTACAGTAGTACCATTTTATATATTCACTTCTCTCAAAATAGCAGGCCCTTCATCTACGTTCTTCATCGTAACGTTCTGTTTACCGATGAACTTACCTATTGCACCTGACCAAGCACTAATTAGAGGGTTGGCTATATTAATAGGTGGAATATTAGCGACATTAATGGTGCTATTAACTATTTATATTAAAAAAGAAAAAGCTGAAGATAGTGCAATTAATGCAGATTTCAAAGTAATTCAAGATATGATGGAAAATTACAATGATCCAGAAGCATTTAAAAAAGTTGCAAATTCAGCAGTATCTGCATTTAAAGCGTCAGATAAACTACTCATAACGTCATCTGCGAATAACGATAAAATGAGTTCACGATTTCAAAAATTATTATTAATTCATACTTCAGTTCAAGGTATTTATTCAGAATTATTAGAGCTTAATGAAAAAAAATATACGACCATTACCTAATGATTTAATTGAAATGTTGAATTTCATTATCAATAAAGTAAAACATCCAAAAACTAATCATCAAACATGGAAAAAAGAAATCAATGTAAGTTCTGAATTTGAAAATTTATTAAATCATATACTAAAAATAGATGAAATTGCACATGCTGATTCTAATCATATCGAACATGAAGCGAAAATTAGAACACCTTTATATAGTAAGCGTATTTTACAAAATCTAACATTAGATTCTATTGTATTTAGAAACACATTGAGATATACAGTCATCATGTCAGCAGCAATATTCATAGCTTTATTCTTTGGATTTGATAAAGCATACTGGATTCCATTATCTGCTCATACCTTATTGGTAGGAACATCAACAATTCATTCATTAGAAAGAGGTACTGCAAGAAGTTTTGGTACTATATTAGGTGTTATAGTGCTTACAGGAATATTAGCATTTTCTATTCCAACACCATTAGCAATTATATTAATGGGATTAGGCGCTGGAATTACAGAAATGTTTGTTGGTGCAAATTACACGTTTGCGGTCATATTTATTACAATTCAAGTTATCTTATTAAATGGTCTTGCTTCACAAAACCTATCTATTAGTATTGCATATCCAAGAATTGTAGACGTAATTATTGGTGTAGCTATTTCTACTATCGGCCTATTTATATTAGGTCAAAGAACATCATCAATATTGTTACCAAATACAATTGCAGAAGTTGTGAGAAAAGAAGCATCGTTCTTCCATTACTTATTCTCAGAAAACAAGTATCATAATAAAGAAGAAGAAAAAAATCTTAATCTAGGATTATCAGTTAGATTAAATAATATGACTCAAATGTATAATGCAGCGAATGGTGAGTTGTTCAGTAATAAAAAAGTAATCCAATACTATTATCCAAGTATATTTGCGCTTGAAGAAATTAGTTTTATGCTTAGTAGGGCGCTTAGTGATAATCATCGTTCAAGAATAGATGATCAATTAATGGGGGAATATTTAGCTACGTTTGAAAATATTGCTAAACATTTCGAATTACAATCACATCTCGAAGTAAAAGAATTAACTGATTTACCACAGTATAATTATATTAAGTCTGGTTTAATGAAAATACAGAAAAACAGTCAAAAAGCACGTGAAGATGCCATTGAAGCAGGCATATTAGGAAAGTAGAGTAGTCTGAGGGTTGTCTAACCGTAGTATGACGTCATAGTGGTTAAATAGTTAGTATTAGTGGTAATACTAATATATAAGCAAATTAAACTGGAGATGAATACTATGCCTTGGACAATGGATGATTACCCACAGAGTTTAAAAAATCTTGATGAATTAGAACGTAAAAAAGCAATTGATATAGCTAATGCCATGTTGAAAGATGGTTATAAAGAATCAGATATTATCCCAATTGCTACGAAACAGGCTGAAAAATGGTACAAAGATGCTTCTAAAGATGATTTAAATGAATTGAAAAATAAACACATTACACAACATCAAACAGATCAGTCTGCAAACCCAGAATTAAATGAAGAACCTATACACGTTTACTTTGAAGACAATGAGTGGAAAGTAAAAACAGAAAAGGCTAAACAAGCTTCTGATACTTTTCAATATAAAAAAGATGCAGTTAAGCGAGCACAAGAAATTGCAGAAAATAAAAATACGAAAGTAATAGAACATCAAAAAGATGAATAGAGAAAAAGTCTAGAAAGGCTATCCTCAAAATGAGGGTAGTCTTTTTATATTGGATGCGACTAAAGTAGGGAGTGCAATTATTTCTTCTTCTTTATGAACTTAGTTATAATAAAATTGATAAAGAAGTTGGAGGAAATAATATGTATGTAGAGAGAAAACCCTCATTATATCTAGAAGACTTAAGAACAGAATTTAAAAATAGTTTGAATACATTTAAAAATAGCGATGAAGCTTTTGATATTTTAGTAGGCTTTGTTGAGTTAGATCATATTTATTCATCAGCACTTAAAGAAATTAGTACTAAACTAAGTATATTAGATGATAACTTTAATCATATGTATAAACATAACCCTATTCATCATATGGAACGTCGTGTGAAAGAAATGGGTAGTTTAGTTGGAAAGCTAAAACGCAAAGATTTGGAAGTAAGTGCTGAAAGTGCCAAAGAAAATATTATGGATATTGCTGGTATAAGAGTTATATGTAATTACTTAGATGATATTTATGTAATTGAAAAAATGTTATTAAAACAAGAAGATGTCAAATTAATCAAACGTAAAGATTACATTGAACATCCTAAAGAAAATGGCTATCGAAGTTTACATATTGTTGTAACGATTCCTGTATTTTTAGCTGATTCTGTAGAAGTAACACCAGTAGAAATCCAGATAAGAACAATTGGTATGGATATGTGGGCAAGTTTAGAACATAAAATCCGATACAAAAATAATACAGATACTGAAAAATATAAAGGACTGTTAGAACAATGTGCAACAGAAATAACAGATGTTGAAAGAAAAATGCAGCAAATTCACTCAGAAATCTCGGAAAATTAAACAGAGTAATGAAGTGTAGTATATTTTATTCAAAGTTAATGACTAAAATATACTACTTTTTTGTATAAGATTATCGAAAATAATAACCACTACATCAAAATAACTGGTTAGTGAAAATAACATAGGTAACTTAAAAGTTTCGATTAAATGGAGAGACTTATAATAATTAGTAAGCGTTTGCAAAACGAGGATACATATATTAATATACTTGTATACAAGTATAAAGGCAACTGGAAATTGAGGTGTAAGATATGACATATGGCTATCCAGAAAGTTGGAAAAGACATTTAACTACAGGTGAATCAATCGCGGCTGAAATAAGATTAGGCATTATTAATGGTGACATTGAATCTGAGACTTGGTTAACAGAAAATCAAGTTGCTAAACAATTTAATGTAAGCCGATCACCTGTTAGAGATGCTTTTAAACTATTACAAACAGACCAATTGATACATTTAGAACGAATGGGTGCACAGGTTCTACCTTTTGGAGAGCAAGAAAAGAGAGAGCTATATGACTTACGTTTGATGTTAGAATCGTTTGCCTTTTCAAGGTTGAGAACACAGGATACACAAGCTATCGCAAAGGAAATGAAAAAGCAGTTAGAAATGATGAAAGTAGCCGTACAATTCGAAGATGCTGAATCATTTACAAAACATGATTTCGAGTTTCATGAGGCAATGATTTTAGCTTCTAATCATCAATATCTAAAAACCTTTTGGTACCATCTTAAACCTGTCATGGAATCACTCATTTTATTGTCTATGAGACGTAGAATGTTACAAAATCCGGAAGATTTTGAACGTATTCATCGCAATCATAACGTTTTTGTGGAAGCGGTTGATAATAAAGATTCAGACAAATTAAGAGAAGCATTTCATTTAAACTTTGATGATGTTGGAAAAGATATAGAAGGATTTTGGTTACGATAATTTTTTTGAGAAAGTAGGGGAAATGATGAAATATATGATTGGAGTCGATATAGGGACAACGAGTACTAAGTCAGTGCTATATGACGAAAATGGACAATTTATAATGAAGCATAACATTGGATATGAATTACATACACCTAATGTTGATGTCTCTGAAGAAAATCCAGACGAACTATTTGATGCAGTCTTAATGACAGTGAAATATGTGGTAAGGGAAGCAAACATAGCAAAAGAAGATATTAAATTGATTTCTTTTAGTGCACAAATGCATAGTCTTGTAGCTATGGATGAAAATCATCATAGATTAACTGAAAACATTACTTGGGCAGATAATAGAGCAAGCAAATACGCAATATTAATCAATAATCAATATAATGGATTAGATATTTATAGAAGAACAGGCACGCCAATCCATCCAATGTCACCGTTATCAAAAATTTTCTGGATGAAACACGAACAACAATCTACTTTCGATAATACTGCCATGTTTGCTGATATTAAGACATATATTTTATATCAATTATTTGAGCAATATGTGATTGATCATTCAATGGCTTCAGCAACAGGTATGTTTAACCTTGAACAATTAGATTGGGATGATGATGTACTCAATTTATTAGGTATTTCACGATTTCAATTACCAGAGTTGGTACCAACAACACATATTTTAACTGGAATGAAAAAACGATATGCAACTTTAATGGGCATTGATGAAAATACACCAGTCGTCATAGGGGCAAGTGATGGCGTTTTATCAAATCTCGGTGTTAATAGTTATCAGCAAGGTGAAGTAGCAGTCACTATCGGAACGTCTGGAGCGATAAGAACTGTTATTGATAAACCGAGAACAGACGAAAAAGGACGTATATTTTGTTATGTGTTAACTGATGAACACTATGTTATTGGTGGGCCAGTAAATAATGGTGGCGTTATTTTAAGATGGCTTCGAGATGAAATATTAGCTAGTGAAGTTGAAACGGCTAAAAGACTTGGTGTTGATCCATATGATGTACTAACACAAATTGCAAGTCGAGTTAAACCTGGAGCAGATGGTTTAATCTTCCATCCATATTTAGCAGGTGAACGAGCACCGTTGTGGAATGCCGATGCAAGAGGGTCTTTCTTTGGACTTACATTATCACATAAAAAAGAACATATGATTCGTGCTGCATTAGAAGGCGTTTTATATAACTTATATACTGTATATCTTGCATTGATTGAAGTGATGAAAGAAACACCAAATGAAATTAAAGCAACAGGTGGATTTGCGAAAAGTGAAATATGGCGTCAAATGATGGCAGATATTTTTGATACACAATTAAGTGTACCTGAAAGCTATGAAAGCTCATGTCTTGGTGCTTGCGTTCTAGGTATGAAGGCACTAGGAGAAATAGATGATTTTTCAATAATTGAACAAATGGTTGGAACAACTCATGAACATCAACCTGATCCGAATACAGTAGACATTTATCAACAGTTAGTCAAAATATTCATTAAGATTAGTCGTTCATTAACAGAATCTTATAGTGAAATTGCAGATTTTCAACGTCAACATATGGATTAATTGATTTCATAAAATATCTTAGCACATAGACAGTATTTAATTGCAATGTAGCCATGTCACTTTTGAATTCGAGCAACTTTATTGAGAATAACACAGAAAAGGAAGAAGGGACTGCCATGTTTGGAGAAATTTGGCCACTAATTAGCGTTGTTTTAGGAATTATCATTTTATTAAGTTTAATTATATTTTTAAAATTGAATACCTTTATTGCTCTAATTATTACATCGATAATCACGGCATTACTACTAGGAATGCCACTCAATAAAATTATGGAAACTGTTGAAAACGGAATGGGTAGCACATTAGGTCATATAGCTTTAATTTTTGGATTAGGTGCTATTTTAGGAAAGTTACTTTCTGATGGTGGAGGCGCGACAAGAATCGCTGATACATTAATCGCAAAGTTTGGACAGAAACATGTACAGTGGGCGATGCTTATTGCAGCATTCATCGTTGGTATAGCATTGTTCTTTGAAGTAGGACTAGTCTTATTAATCCCACTTGTATTCACAGTAGCTAAACGTGCAAACGTTTCTATTTTAAAACTAGGTTTACCAATGGTAACAGCTTTATCTGTGACACATGGATTCTTACCTCCACATCCTGGACCAGTTGTTATTGCGAAAGAATTAAAAGCAAATCTTGGTCATGTATTAATGTGCGGAATTATTATTTCAATTCCAGTCACTTTAATAGCAGGCCCATTATTTAATAAATTTGCACAAAAAATCATTCCTTCAGCATACTCACGTGAAGGAGATATTTCAGCATTAGGTGCACAAAAAGAATTTACTAATGAGGAAATGCCAGGATTTGGTATTAGTATTTTAACTGCAATATTACCAGTTATATTGATGCTGATTTCAACAATTGTTCAATTGGTTACTGGACATGATACACCTAAAAATAGTGTTGAGTCGATCATTTATCTAATTGGTAATGCGGGTACTGCAATGCTTATAGCAGTTATCTTTGCAATATTTACTATGGGAATACTTCGAAAAAGAAAAATGGAAGATATTATGGAATCAGTCACACAAGCTATATATCCAATTGGTATGATGTTGTTAATCATTGGTGGTGGCGGTACATTCAAACAAGTTCTAATAGATGGCGGTGTTGGTGACACAATCGCAAAAATGTTTGAAGGTACACATATGTCCCCAATTTTACTCGCATGGATTGTTGCTGCAGTACTTAGAATCGCATTAGGGTCCGCTACTGTTGCGGCTATCTCTACTACAGGTATAGTCATGCCATTACTTCAAGCGTCAGATACCAATGTTGCTTTAGTCGTACTAGCTATTGGTGCAGGTAGTGTTATCTTATCTCATGTCAATGACGCTGGTTTCTGGATGTTCAGAGAGTATTTTGGATTAACAGTTAAAGAAACTTTCTTAACTTGGTCATTACTAGAGACAGTTATTTCGGTATCAGGCATTATCTTCATCTTATTTATTAGTTTATTCGTATAAAATATTTATAATTATACCGGCTGGAGACAGTCGGTATTTTTGTATGGATTTATAAAAGGTCGCAACAAAAACTGATATATTTCTTGTCTGTCTAAACCATTTTTGAATAACTGTGAAGCATTGATATAAAAGCTTTGAAAACTTAATGGTATACATGAACTGAAGTTCATGCATAAAACCTTCTAAGTAATCAATTACTAAGAAGGTCTAATGTGCAGGGATGATAATGATAACAATAGATATTACTATACATATCATTGTATATTTACCGGTTGTGGTAACTATTACATTTATTGTTATGTGGTTTATCAAGCACATTCGAGCAAAAAAATAAACCCGTCTTACTGCAATAAGACGAGTCTAAAAGCTGTTTGTGTAGAACATATGAATTGAGTTAACCCTCAAAATATGTTGCTTAGTTTTTCCACCTAGTAAACACTCTAAAAGTTGCTAGGTGTAATATTATACTTAAATTATACTATGATATGAAGATTAAGGTAATAAGTTTGAGTGTAAAATACTACTAGTTGACTTCAAATAGTAGGAGATATAGTAATAGAAATCCCAAAATCCTAATGAACAATATATTGTTTTAAATATAAAAAATTCTCACATTAATTTAATGTAAAATATTAAAATGATGTAAACTATGCACATTGTGGTATTAATGATAAAATGATGTTATACATTAGCAGTTATTCTTTTAAAAAAGGGGTAGTAGAGACTTTGAAACAAATAAAAAAAGCAATTATTCCAGCAGCTGGTTTGGGTACTAGATTTTTACCAGCAACAAAAGCAATGCCGAAAGAAATGCTTCCAATTCTAGATAAACCAACTATTCAATACATCGTTGAAGAAGCATCAAGAGCAGGTATCGAAGACATTATTATCGTTACAGGTAAACATAAACGTGCGATTGAAGACCACTTTGATAACCAAAAAGAACTAGAAATGGTATTAGAAGAAAAAGGTAAAAATGATTTATTAGAACGCGTTCAATATTCAACCGATTTAGCTAATATCTTTTACGTTAGACAAAAAGAACAAAAAGGTTTAGGTCATGCCATCCACACAGCACGTCAATTTATTGGCGATGAACCATTTGCAGTGTTATTAGGCGATGACATTGTTGAATCTGAAACACCTGCGATTAAACAATTAATGGATGTCTATGATGAAACTGGTAAATCTGTCATTGGTGTGCAAGAAGTAGCACCAGAAGATACACACCGTTACGGTATCATTGATCCATTAGAACAATCTGGATTACGTTATGAAGTTAAAAAATTCGTAGAAAAACCTAAACAAGGTACAGCACCATCAAACTTAGCTATAATGGGACGTTATGTATTAACACCAGAAATCTTTGACTATCTTGAAACACAAGAAGAAGGCGCAGGAAATGAAATTCAATTAACTGACGCAATCGAACGTATGAACACAGAAAGCCAAGTGTACGCATATGACTTCGAAGGTGATCGATACGACGTTGGTGAAAAATTAGGATTCGTTAAAACAACGATTGAATATGCATTAAAAGATAAAGACATGAAAGATGATTTAAAAGCATTCATTAAACAATTAGACTTATAAAGCAAAAAGGCATCAATCACAATGTATAGTGATTGATGCTTTTTCAATATTATTTTAAAACTTTGATAAAACCTTGATTAGCAGTTAAATAATAACCATCTGTTGTTTTTAATCTAGGTGTTAACTTACTAGTAAATTCGATATCAATAATATCTATTTTTGTGCCTTTTTCTAAAGTCTTAACTGGATCTTTCTTAAAACCTACATCCTCATATAGCTTACATTTCTTAATTACTTCAACAGATTTCGGAGTGTTTGTAATATAGCCTTCAATACTATCAAGATTGATTGGTGTAACAAAATCTTGATTAGCAGTTATATAACTTCCATCCTCTGTAACCAATCTAGGAGTGCCTTTATCACTTTTATCCATATGGATAATACGAATACATTGGCCTTTATTAATATCACTTATTTCGTTTATAAAGTTTGCTTCTTCATACTTCTTAAACTTTTGCAATGCGACAACATGCTTTGGTGTATCAGTTAGATATTGTTTCATGTTTATGTCTTCATCTCCATCTTTGTATGAGTGAAATGCTAATGATAAGTTCTGACGTTTTAAATAATTATAATCGCTATAATGAGGTGGTGTAGCTTTTACTAAACACTTCTCAAAATCATTATAAGTGATTGAAATATTAAAGTCAGTATTTTTAAAGAAGATATCTTTATGTTTAATATAAAGTGATTGATTTGTCCACTCATATTTGACGGGTTTAATGTATCGTTCGTCGTGAATTTTAATTAGTTCGACGGAATTTATTTCTGTTTCTGCTAATTTAAAAATCTCAATTTCATCGTATAATTCATCTTTAATATAATATGTACCTCTAAATATAGGCACACAATCGAGTGCTAATTCAGGTAAATGTTTTAAATCTTCAGGATACATGTAGTACATAGTATTTTCTTTAATATACTTACTAACTTTTGCATCATTCAATAAAAAGTTGATTAATGATTCTAAAATATTTTTATTTTGTTGATAAGCGTCATAAATACGTTTGAATTTATCAGTAATAATTAAATCATTCATATTGTAACCTGCATTAGTAATTAAAGACTCTACTTTATCAAACTGCTTATAAAAGAATGATTTATCTTTTGATTTATTAAATGTCTTAGTTAATAAAAATCTAGAAATAAAATCAATTTCCACTATTCTACTTAAAATTTTAATCATAATTCCATTTTCTATATCCATCTTTAAGACATGCTCAAGTATATTTAAATTTAATTGTGATTTCTCTAACATGTTAGTGTCATTAACTAGAGAGTCATTTAGTTCGTAACGGTTTACATGATATACAGGTTCAGTGGTCATTGATGCTGAATGGCATAAAGGTAAAGTTTCAAAAAAGAATAATTTATCTTCCCCATATTTCATATGTTTAAAGGTAATATGATGATCTAACAAAATAGAACGTTTGTAAATTTTACCTGGTGGTCCTACAGCACGAAATATTTTGAAAATATCACTTGGAACTAAATTATCATCCTGTTTATATGACGCAAAACGAGCAATTTTTTTAATGTTTTCATTAGTATGTTTATAACATTGACCAAATCCAATATCTGATTGATGACTGTTCACTTGTTCAACAAATTTAGGGAAACCTTCAGTATCTAACCAATCATCAGCATCTAAGAAAGTAACATAATCACCTTGTGCTTTTTTAATACCTAAATTTCTTGGAACCGTAGGACCACCAGAATTTTCATCTAGTTGGTACGTCTGAATAAAGTCATATTTTTCGTTATATTGTTTTAGTAATTCATATGATTTATCTGTGGATACATCATCTATGAATATTGCTTCAATAAGCGTTTTATCTATTTTTAAGTCTATCAAAGATTGAATACATGTTTCTAAATATGCTTCTTTATTATATACAGGTACAATAATTGAAATAAGCTTTTGAATAATACTCTCTCCCTAATTAGTGTTTTGAAATTGTTATTTTTATGACTGAATAATATATTTGAAAATCACTAAAAGTATAGCACTATCAATTAAAATATCAAAATATTAAATAATTAAATGTGCGGTATAATAAAAAGCTTCTCCATTGATTGGAGAAGCTTCTTATTATTTATCAAAAATAAATGAATTTATTTTGTTTGTAATATTATCAAAATCGTCATGTGTTAATGATACATACAATTTGATCTTAGGTTCAGTACCAGAAGGTCTTAATGCAATAAACCCTTCTTTGAAGTAAATTTTAAGTACATTTGCTTTAGGTAACGTAATAGAAGAGGTTTGATTTGTTTGGAAATCAACTTTTTCTCCTGTTTCATAATCTTCAATAGCAATGACATCTAATCCATTAATAGAACGTGGTGGGTTATTTCTATATGTTGTCATAATATCATCGATAATTGCTTTGCCTTTTGCACCTTCAAATGTATGAGAGAATAATTTGTCATTGTGGTGTCCTACTTGTTGGTAGATATCTTCCAACTCATCTTTTAACATACGTCCTTCATTTTTAAGTTCAGAAGCATATTTAATAATAAGCGGTACGATCTGAATCGCATCCTTATCTCTTACGAATGGACCAGCTAGGAAACCATAACTTTCTTCATAACCAAGTAAGTAATTTTGATCATCAGACATATTTCTAATTTCTTCAGCAATATATTTAAAGCCAGTTAACACTTCTTTGTATTCTACATTATGATAACGCGCTAATGACTTAGCTAGTTCACTACTTACAATAGATTGAATCATAATTCTATTGTTTAAGTGTGCTGTTTCATTAATACGATAATTTAATAATAGGGCACCAATTTGGTTACCATTAAAGTAATGAATATTACCGTCTGCATCACGCTCTGCTATACCTAAACGGTCAGCATCTGGATCAGTACTAATTAATAAATCAGCTTTAATTTGATTTGCAAGTTCAATGGATTGATCAAACGCTTTATGATCTTCTGGATTTGCACTTGCAACAGAACTGAAGTTAGGATCAGGTTTACATTGCGCTTCAACTAAATTAAATTGATTGAAATTTAACGTTGTCAAAATGTCAGGTACAACAGGTACGCTTGTTCCATGTAAACTTGTAAACACCACTTGTAAATTTGATTTAGGAATGTCACCGACTAATTCCTTAATGTGTTCAAAGTATGATGTTCTTACGTCAGTTGGGACTGTTAAAATGTTTGATTGTTGTTGTTCATTTAATTCAGGTAGTTCAATGTTAAGTGGATCACCTAAATCGTTAATATAATCACTTAGCTCGGCAGATGGTTCTGTAGACAGTTGTGCACCGTCTTCACCGTAAACTTTGATACCGTTATAGTCTTTAGGATTATGACTTGCAGTAATCATGACACCCGCATCTGCTTCTAAAAATCTAACAGCATAAGATAAATCAGGTGTTGTACGGTATGTATCAGATAAATAAACTTTGATATCATTACTAGCTAAAATCGTTGCGATAATTTGAGCGAATTCCGGTGACAAATGTCTTGTATCATAATGAATCACTGCTACTGGTGATGTGTGTTTGGATTGTAAAAACTTGGCTAAGCCTAAAGCGACTTTAGATACAGTAAATCGGTTTAAACGTCCTTCTCCAAGTCCTAATTTGCCTCTTATTCCAGCCGTACCAAAAGCAAGTGTTGTTTCAAAGCCTTCTTGTTGAACTTCAGTTGATTGGTTCTCATAAAAGTCTTTAACTAAACTTTCATCAGCTACTTTAGTCCAATTATCTTTCATAATATAAAATTCCCCTTTAAAAAATAATCGCGTTACATCTAAATTAATTATTTTAAATCATTATCAAACGGGTATATTGAATACAGATGTACGCATGTAAGTTAATCTTATTATATAGTACATTTATTGTAAGTTACATTAAAAAGATATAAAAAATGATGAGAAAAATTCAAAGTTGAAATTTAAGTATTTATGACAATATTAAAAAATAAGTGTTTATCAATTATTTTTTAATATCAAAAGTCTATACTTTGTAAATGTTGTCTCATATAATTAGCATATCAAATATAAATGGGGATTAAATATGATTAATACAATTACAAGCACATTGCCACCAGTCCATGGGGGAAGAACTAAAGCGTTATTAAAACGAATCAAGTTTTTAGATGAGGAAATGAATATCGTTAATAAGATATATACTACAAATTATAATGCTAATTATAAAGAAGTATATGATGAATTTTTAAAAAAAGGTTTTGTAACTAAAAATACAGAATACGAAAATTTATATGATTGGCTTTCAGATTTTAAATTATTATCTATACCAACGACAAAATTTAAGAAAAAACCAATTTATAAAGAAAAAGATAAAGAAATTGAAGGACTACAAAAGAAAGAATTTAAAGATGGTAATGTCGTTCGTTATTATGATGGAGATACGTACGTTCTTTATAGAAGATATTATGAAGGTACTAATATTGTAGAATTCGAAGATGTTATGTCTCCTGTATCTAAGAAAAGAATTGAACGTCATGAGTACAATGTGTATGGTCAACTTCATAAAATTAATTATTTCTCTAGTAAAACATACTTTAAAATATTAGAAGAATACTACGATACAGAAGGACAAATTTATTGTAAGAAATTTTATGATGCTAGTGTAGATAAACGTATCGATTTTATTCAAATATTTAAAGACAATAAATATTTACGCTCATTTAAAACTGAAAAAGATTTATTTGAGTATTATTTCAACCATCGCTTTAAAGACGGAGATATCATCTTTAATGATGCTAGAGTATTAGATAAACCAATGCTTAATCAAATACCTAAAACTAAAAACGTTCTTGTATTCCACAATAGTCATTTAGATGGAGAAAATGTAAAAGGCTCATACAAAACTGCGCTAGGAAATGCTGATAAAGTAGCTCAATATTTATTACTTACTCAAATGCAAAAAGATGATATTCAAAACTTGTATGATATCGATGACAATAAAATATCTGTTATTCCGCATTTTATTGAACCATATCCTGAATCAGATCAAGTTGAAAAATTAGACCGATTTGTATTTATTGGTAGATTAGGTTTACAAAAACAAATTGACCACTTAATTAAAGCATATAAACAATTTCTATCTTATGGTCATGATACTGAATTAACAGTGTTTGGACCAGATGAAGCCAATCAAAAAAAATTAATGTTAGATTTAATAAAAGAGTATAACCTAGGTGATAAAGTAAAAGTATATAACTATACTAATAATCCATTGGATGAATTTAGAAAGTCTAAAGCTTCATTATTAACTAGTAAGTATGAGGGCTTTGGTTTAACAGTAATGGAAAGTATAGAAGTGGGCTGTCCAGTTATTTCATATGACGTTAGATACGGTCCAAGTGAAATTATTGATGATGGCGTTAATGGTTATTTAGTAGAACCAGATAATATTGAAGAATTTGCAAAATACATGGATAAAGTAGTTAGAGAACCACTAACACATGTTGCTACAAAAGCAACACTCAAACAAGAAAACGCCGCAGCCAACTTTAAAAAGTTGTTTGATAAAATTAAATAGAAAGATTTTGAATCCGGACAAGTGAAGAACTTGTTCGGATTTTTACACTTCTGATTTCAATGAAATTTCTATATTTTTATTAGTTAACTTACTGCTTTTAAATTATTTGATAGAATGTATATATAAATTTGATAGAGAAGGTGAAATATATGAAAAAAGTGATAAATGTAGTTGGAGCAATTATATTTTCTGATAATAAAATTTTATGTGCTCAAAGAAGTGAAAAAATGAGCCTACCTTTAATGTGGGAATTTCCAGGTGGAAAAGTTGAAAAAAATGAATCAGAAGAAGAAGCCTTGATTAGAGAAATTCAAGAAGAAATGAAATGTGATATTTCTATTAATGAAAAATTGACAACTACAGAGTATGAATATGATTTTGGTATAGTTAACTTAACAACCTTTAAGTGTCAATTAAACCAAGATGTTCCTACTTTAACTGAACATAAAGAAATAAAGTGGTTACCAATTAACCAGCTTAATTCATTAACATGGGCTCCAGCAGATATTCCAGCGGTTAAATTAATAATTGAAGGAGAATAGCTATGAATAGATTAATTGAAGATTTCACACAATCTTTACATAAAGGATTTATAGATAAAAATGTTTCGCACCAAGGAAATTTTACTCCCAAATTATTAATAAATAATAAAAATGAAAATGTTTTATCTACAATAGTTCAAGAGTTACAAAAGTGTATATCTTTTAGTATTTCAGTAGCATTCATTACTGAAAGTGGATTAGCTAGTTTAAAATCCATATTATATGATTTAAATCGTAAAGGAATAAAAGGGAGAATATTAACTTCCAATTATTTAGGATTTAATAGTCCTAAAATGTATAGTGAATTATTAAAATTAGAAAATGTGGAAGTACGTTTAACTGATGTAGAAGGGTTTCATGCAAAAGGGTATATTTTTGATCATGAAAATTACTCTTCTATGATCATTGGTAGTTCAAATCTAACCTCTAATGCATTAAAAATTAATTACGAACATAATATATTGTTATCAACTCATAGAAATGGTGAATTAGTACATAATATTAAGTCACAATTTAATGACCTATGGGATAAAAGTATATCCTTAACTCAGAAATGGATTGATGATTATAAAGAGACTTTTGAATACAAGTCAATAAAACAAATATTTGAATTACAAAATCAACAAAAAGTGTTGAATGATAAATATAAAAGCGTATTTAATATTCAGCCTAATAAAATGCAGAAAGAAGCATTAAGTTGTCTGGATTCACACAGAAAAGAAGGAAAAGATAGAAGTCTTATTATTTCGGCTACAGGAACAGGGAAAACAATATTGTGTGCATTAGATGTTAGAGCGTTTAACCCAGAAAAGTTTTTATTTATCGTACATAACGAAGGTATTTTAAATAGAGCCAGAGAAGAATTTCAAAAAGTAATGCCTCATATTGATGATAATGAATTTGGTTTACTTACTGGTAAACACAAAAACGTTAATGCAAAATATTTGTTTGCTACTATTCAAACTTTATCTAATAATGAAAATTTTAAAGCATTCTCAAAAGAACATTTTGATTATATTGTATTTGATGAGGCTCATAGATCTGCTGCTTCGAGCTACCAAAGAATATTCAACTATTTCACACCCAAGTTTATGTTAGGTATGACAGCTACACCAGAAAGATCTGATGATCTAAATATATATGAATTATTTGATTATAATGTAGCTTTTGAAATTAGATTACAAGAAGCATTGGAAAGTGAAATTTTATGTCCCTTTCACTATTTTGGTGTTACTGATTATTCAATTGGTGGAGAAATAAGTGAGGAAGTTGCAGATTTAAAGAATCTAACGTCAGATGAACGATTGCAAAATATTTTAGATAAAACTAACTATTATGGTTATTCTGGAGAAGAACTTAAAGGGTTAATTTTTGTAAGTCGAAGAGATGAAGCATATGAATTAGCGCAGAAATTAACCGATCATGGAATACCTTCTGTAGGATTAACAGGAAAAGATAAAATTGAATTAAGAAGTACCACAATTGAGCGTTTAAAAAATGGAGAAATTAGCTATATTATAACTGTAGACTTATTCAATGAAGGTATTGATATTCCTGAAGTTAATCAAGTCGTAATGTTAAGACCAACTGAATCAAGTATCATATTTATTCAACAATTAGGTAGAGGATTAAGGAAAAGTAACAATAAAGAATACGTTACAGTTATTGATTTTATTGGGAATTATAAAACGAATTATTTAATACCAGTCGCTCTATCAGGAGATCAGTCTCAAAATAAGGATAGTTATAAAAAGTTTTTAACTTCTAATAGTGAATTAAACGGTGTGTCTACAATAAATTTTGAAGAAATAGCTAAGAAAAAGATTTATGATTCTTTAGATGCAGTTAAATTAAATCAGCCTAAATTGATAAGAGAAGCCTATGAAACAGTTCAGAATAGAATTGGTAGACTACCTATGTTAATGGATTTTATTAGACAAAATTCAATTGATCCTAGTGTTATTTTTTCTAAATACAAAAATTATCATGAGTTTTTATTAAAAAATAAATACATAGAAGATAAAATCAATCTTAATGAATTTAAAAACTTAACTTTTTTATCAAGGCAACTAACTCCAGGTTTAAAGAAAGTGGATATTTTAGTATTAGAAGAAATATTGAAAGGCCCCATATTCATTAAAGAATTATTAGAGAAAATGAGAAAATTAAACGACGATATAATTGAAAAAGATGTAATAACATCCCTGAAAATTTTAGACTTCTCATTATTCAAATCAACAATTGGTGATACTTATGGTGAACCACTTATAAATATTGAAAATGACAAAATTCAATTAACAAAAGAATTTTCCAACTCATTAAATAATCCATTATTTTTAAAATATATTTTTGATTTAATAGAACTGTCTAAATATAATAATCGTCGATATCAAGATAGTGGAAATAGGATGATTATTTATAATAAATATTCCCGTGAAGATTTTGTTAAACTGCTTAATTGGGATAGTGATGAGTCGGGAACTATAAATGGCTATAAAATGAAACATCAAACTTTACCTATATTTATCACTTATGATAAACATGAAGACATAAGTGATAATACTAAATATGAAGATGAGTTTTTAAGCCAAGATGAGTTGAAATGGTACACAAGGTCACCAAGAAAAATCCAATCTCCAGAAGTACAAAATATACTCAATCATGTGGAAAATAATGTAACAATGTATATTTTTGTAAAGAAAAAAGACGATGATGGTAAGTACTTCTACTATCTTGGAACAGCTAATTATATTGAAGGGACAGAAGAGGAAGATATAATGCCTAACGGAAATTCAGTTGTAACGATGAAATTATCTATGTATCAACCAGTTAGAGATGATATTTATAGGTATATTACTTCTGATTAAATATAATGAACTTTGATTGGAATGTTAGAATTTTTAAATTTTGGTGCAGGAACAGCGGACTTCCTAAAAGTGCTTGCAAAATATATCGAAAATCCATACCTGCTTATTTTATAGATTGAAAAATAATATTGATATAGCTATATGTCTTGGTACATCTTAAAAGATGTTATCAAGGCATATTTTTATTAAATAAATACAAATTGGTCTATTACAGTCAATATATTTGAATTTCAGAGTGTCTCATTTTAAACTTGCTTAATAAATATACTTTTTATACTCAAAATCCACAAAATTTAACTAATAAAAAAGTGAGGCTTTTAAAATGAATCAACTCAATTTTAATATAAACGAAGCTATTCCTAGTATGACAATCAAACCGATTTCTTTACCAACGCCAACTGAACGTGGTGATGAATTACAAGTGAAAGTAAGTATGCCGTCTGAAGGTAACAATTTACCTATCATTTTATTTGCACATGGATTTGGATCTTCAATGCACGCATATGAACCTTTAACTGACTTTTGGGCATCGCATGGATTTGTTGTCATTCAACCTACATTTTTAGATTCAAGAACGATTGGCATGTCTCAAGATGATCCTAGACAATCAAACTTATGGCGTCAGCGAGTGGAAGATGTTAAAACAATTTTAGATCATTTGGGATATATTGAGACTCAAGTCCCAGGTTTGAGTGGACGATTAGACACGAGTAAGATTGCGACAGTTGGTCACTCATTCGGTGGTCAAACAGCAGGTAATTTATTAGGACTTCAAGTGATTGATCCGATAACTAAAGCGACAACAGATTATTCTGATGATAGAGTGAAAGGCGGAATTTTATTAGCAACTGCTGGAGAAGGTGGAGACAAATTAACACAATTTGCGAAAGATAACTTTTCGTTTTTAAATCCAACCTTTGAACATATGACTAAACCAGCTTTAGTTGTAGTGGGAGATAAAGATCAAAATCCATTAACTAGTATAGGACCTGAATGGATGGAAGAACCGTATTATTTAAGTCCAGGTGAAAAAAGTTTATTAAAATTATATGAAGCGGAACATTCATTAGGTGGTATAGCAGGATATGAAGCCAAAGAAACGACTGACGAAAATCCTGAAAGAATTGACTTACTACAACATACAACATGGGCTTATTTAAGAAGTGTTTTAGATATCGAGCATGATAGTTGGAATATCGCTCAACAAATAATTACTAACAATACAGACCAAGCAGATATTCAATCTAAAAATGAATAACATAAATTATTAGCTATCATATTAGTCTTTTACTGGAAAAAGAACAACTATATCATAGATAATATGATTAAAAGAAAAAGAGGAGCATTAAACATGAATAATAAACAAAACATGAATCATGCCATTGTCCTAGGTGGCGGAGGGTCACTAGCAATTGGATGGCAATTAGGATACTTATCAGCACTTTCTAAAGAAGGTATTGATGTTCGTAATGCAGATTTAATTATAGGTACATCAGGTGGTGCTCAGGTAGCTACTGGTATTACGTCTAGTAAAAGTTGGGATGAAATATTTGAAGAACAAATTGCTCCGAAATCAAACGAAGAACCACCACAAAGTGATATGTCCCATATCTTCACGAGATATGCAGACATTGAAAAGAATTCATCAACACCAAAAGAGTGGATAAAAGGCTATAGTGAATATGCATTAGAGTATGACAAATTTGATGAAAATGAACATATTAATCGATTGAAAAATAGAATTAAAGTCAACCAATGGCCTGAAAATTTGATGATTACGGCTGTTGATGCACAAGCGAAATCAAGAGCAGCATTTACTACAGAATCCAATGTAGATATTTATAGGGCGATGGCAGCAAGTGGATCACTTCCAGGTGTTTGGCCAACAACAACAGTTAATAATAGCAAACATTTTGATGGCGGTTGTCACTCAATGGAAAATGCAGATTTAGCAAAAGGAGCTAAAAAAGTCTTAATTTTATCAACAAATTTACCGATCAACACACCATATAAATTGGAAGATGCGATAAATGAATTAGAACAAAATGGTGCTGAAGTTAAGCTTATTACCCCAAGTAAAGAAGTATTTGATAAATTAAATGAACTTGGTGGCAATACTGTAGATCCATCTATTAGACCAGATATGGCTAAATTAGGCGAAAAGCAAGGTCAATCAGATTCAGAAAGTATTAAAACTTTCTGGAACTAGTATCTAGTATTTAAAAGAATAAATCATAATCTATCGAGATGAAAATAGGTTAGAAAAGTGTAACGACACTTTCTCTAATTCAATTTTTTATCTCGATTTTTTAAATTTTTATAAAAACAAATTTTATACTTGCATATTACAAATAAAAGGAATAGAATGAGCAACATCAAATAAATAGTTAGATATCTAATTAAATGACAAATGCATTGAACATAAATATATAAATAATAAGTTGAGGAGTGATGAAGATGGAAGATGTAAAACGTATTGGAATTATTGGTGGAGGACCTGGAGGACTCATGCTTGGTCTATTATTACAACAACAAGGACATACCATTTCTATTTTTGAAAAAGCAGATTCGAATGTGAATAGAGATCGTGGTGGTTCACTTGATATTCATGACGATAGTGGGCAACTTGCTTTAAAAGAAGCAAATATTTATGAACAGTTTAAACAATTAGCCCGATACGAAGGTGAAGACACTAAAGTTGTAGCTAAAGATGGAACGGTATTATTTGAAGAAGATGCAGAAGGCGAAGGTTCTCGACCTGAAATTGATCGTGGTGAGTTGTGTGATATTATTATGAATCAGTTAGAACCTTCATCCATTCAATATGGTTATACTTTTAATACATTAACTCAATTGGAAAATGACCAAGTTGAAGTTTCATTTAAAGAAGGAAATAAAGAAACATTTGATTTAGTTATAGGTGCTGATGGTGCATTTTCAAAAGTGCGTTCATTTATTTCAGATGTAGATGTTGAATATAATGATATTTCAATGGTCGAATTAAATGTGAATAATGTTAAAAACGACCATCCTGATTTAGCTCAATTCAATAAAAACGGTAAAATGATGGCATTAGGTGACAACAAAGCAATTCTAGGACAACTTAATGGAGATGGACGAATTAAAGTCTATATGTCTTATTTAATGGATGTAGATAAACTTGATGATTACAAAGCTTTATCAAAAGGAGAAATTAAACAGCAATTATTAAAAGACTTTGCGGACTGGTCACCAGAATTAAAAAAATATATCGAGTATGCCAGTGATGATATGCTACTTAGACGAATTTACAAATTACCAATCGGTTTTACTTGGGAAAGTAATGGCAACATCACTTTAATGGGCGATGCAGCGCATTTAATGAGTCCGTTTGCTGGTGAAGGCGTTAATATGGCATTGTACGATGCATATTTATTAGCGAGTGCCATTAAAACATCTCAAGACCTTAAATCAGCTATAGCTCAATATGAAGAAGAAATGTATGGAGTTTCTAAAGAAAGTGCACAAGAATCTCAAGATAATTTAGAAGTGATGTTCAGTGATACTGCCGCTGAACAAATGGCAGCATTTTTCAATTCAGTAATAGAATAAACAATAAACGTAGATATTGAATTGGAATTGTAATTTATTATTGATGTAATTCTAAAAATATGACTTATTTCATGAATTTAGACATTAATTTCACAGATTTTGAAAAGTGATAAATTTGTGAAAATAATCACAAAATGCTTTTATTTTCTGAAAAATGGTGTAGTATATGAATTGTAAGGAATAAGACATGTTGGAGTGATAAAAGTGAGAAAAGTAATTGAAGAACTTGTATTCTCTGATGTAAGCAGTTATGAAATTTATGTCAATACAGGTGTTAATCAAGGTATAATTGGTGACATCAAAGATGGCTATTTAACTATCGATTCAATCCCTTATATTGATGCAGAAAGATTATACTACTATGGCTTAGAACGTAAAACATTAGTAACAAACTAACAATAATTTTTGACTCCTAATCAAAAAGCAATTGATTGCCTTCGTTGGTGAGCAATTGAAGGCAAATACATTATTATACCCCCATATAATTCTGGAAAATGCTACAAAATAACCTGAGACCAATTTAAAGGTCCCAGGTTATTTTTATCATATTATCTAGCATTACTTTTTTCTTCAACTTGTTTAAAGTTCTTCTTAATTCCATTATAAGCATAGACTTGATTGAACAATTTATTTTTAGCTTTATCTACACTTGAGTAAGGCATTCTTACGTCACTCATTTTAGATAATTCATGTTGGAATTGTTTTTCAGTTGATTTTCTCTCAGCAATTGACATTTCTAACCATTCTTCTTCACTAAATAATTCTTCGAAGCGAAATTCAAATGCAGTACGGTTATTTTGCTCTCTTAATTTTAATATGCGATCGTGAAAAGTCATCGTATCCCCCCTATAATTTGAAAACATGTATGATAGTTACATACTAACTTTATAACTTATATATGATTTTTACAAACAAGATTTTTTATAATCACAGGAGAAGATGTGATTTTGTTAAAAGAACAAAGGTTTAAACGTGTAACTTTGTAGGTAATTATAAAAATAGTGATTAATAAGAAGGAGTTTTAAAATATGAATGAATTAAACAATAAAGTAGCAGTTGTTACTGGTGCAGGTAGTGGCATTGGTGAAGCAATTGCAACAGCACTTGGTAATAATGGTGTTAAAGTCGTATTAGCAGGTAGAAATACGGATAAATTAAATGCTGTAGCGACTCAATTTGAACAAGGAAATGTCAAAGTTGTTGCGACAGATGTTACAGATAAAAGAGAAGTTCAACAATTGATTGACACAGCTAAAGATACATTTGGCAGATTAGATATTGTTGTTAATAGTGCCGGACAAATGAAATCATCTAAAATTACTGATTACAATGTAGATGACTGGGATTCAATGATTGATGTAAATGTCAAAGGTACATTATATACAATTCAATCAGCATTACCTACATTGTTAGAGCAATCAAGTGGACATATTATTAATATCGCATCTATCTCTGGCTTTGAAGTGACGAAGGGGAGTGCAATTTATAGTGCGACAAAAGCCGCTGTGCATTCCATAACTCAAGGTTTAGAAAAAGAACTAGCTAAGACTGGAGTTAAAGTGACAAGTATTTCTCCAGGTATGGTTGAAACACCATTAACTGAGCATTACGATTTCAATGGACGTAAAAAATTAGAAGCACAAAATATTGCAGATGCAGCGATTTATGCATTAACTCAACCTAGCCATGTCAACGTAAATGAAGTGACGGTTAGACCAGTATAAATTCATTTCAATAATTTGGATAAATAAAAAAAGAGTTTGTAGATTATTCGTTTGGATATATCTACAAACTCTTTAATTTTGTATATTAGCGTTTAAGCGTATCTCTTAGACGGCTCATCCAGTTACCGCCTCGTCTTGAACGTACAGGTTGACCTGTAGGATGTGTACTTTGTTTTTTTAATTCTTGTCCATGTTTAATTGCATTTTGCATTAAATAGACTTGAGAATTTAAAGGTGACAAATTATTTTCTATATAATGGTAATTGCCATGTTCATCTTGATAGCGACCTTTTTGGTTATCAGACAATTGTAAATTCATAAAGTCTAGTAAACGTGAAGCAATGGTTTTATCTTCAACAGGGAAGAGTATTTCAACACGTTTAATCATGTTACGTGTCATTACATCCGCAGAAGATAAGTAGATACGTTCATCACCATTATTATGGAAATAATAAATACGTGAATGTTCAAGTAGTCTACCAACAATACTTACTACTTCTATGTTTTCACTGATACCTGGAATACCAGGTTTTAAACAACAAATACCTCGTATAATTAATTGGATTTTAACTCCAGCTTGAGACGCTTCAAATAATTTCTCAATGATGGCTTTATCCGTTAATGAATTCATTTTCATCATGATTTTACCATTACCATGTTCTAAATGGCTGCTAATTTCTTTATCAATTCTATCGATGAAAACATCTCGTATATCGAAAGGTGCGACAATTAATTTTTTATAATCTGGTTTAACTGAATAGCCGCTTAAATAATTAAAGAAGTTAATAGCATCTTCTGCGATATCATTATTAGTCGTAATAATTCCCATATCTGTATATAGTTTAGCGGTTTTATCGTTATAGTTACCTGTTCCTAAATGGACAAATGAAGTCAATTCGTTACCGATTTTTTTAACAACGAGTGCGATTTTACTATGTGTTTTTAAATGGGTCATACCATAAATCACATGGCATCCTGCATCTTCAAGCATACGTGCCCAATGGACATTATTTTCTTCATCAAATCTTGCTTTTAGTTCTACTAATACTGTTACTTGTTTACCTTTTTCAGCAGCTTCTTTTAAACTTTTAATAATAGGTGAGTCTTTACTAACTCTATATAATGTTTGTTTGATTGCTATAGTACTTGGATCATCTGCTGCTTCTCTAATAAAGTCTACAATTGGTTCGAATGATTCGTAAGGATGATGGAAGAAGATATCTCGTTCTAATGCTAGTTGATACACGTTGTTATAACCTAAAGATCTAGGCACTTGTGGCGTGTATTTCTCATATGTTAAGTAATAAAGTTTATTAGATAAATGATCTACTAAACCAAATAAGAATGTTAAATCTAACGGACCGTCTACGAAATAGATGTCATTTTCCTCTACTTCTAATTGTTCCATAATCCAGCTAATATCTTCGCGTTCAGCAGTTCGTCCATCTACTTCCAATCTTACTGCAGCGCCACTACGACGTTCTTTTAAGAAACGTTCAATTTCAATAAGTAAGTCTTCTGCACCGTCTTCATGAATAGTTAAATCAGCATTTCTAGTTATTCTAAAGGTAAATGTATTTAAAACTTCATAACCAGAGAATAAGTAGTTAATGAAGTAAGTAACAACATCTTCAATCATTAAAACAAATTGCTTTGGACCTTCATTAAGTGTAATAAATCTAGGAATTAATGATGGAATTTGGACAATTGCTGAATTAATCGCATCTTCTGTATCTATATCTACGAAAATATTCAAACTTTTATTATTCAATTTTGGAAATGGGTGATAAGCATCAATACCTAAAGGCGTAAGAGTAGGTAGAATTCTTGTTTTAAATTCTTTTTCTAATTTTTCGCTTAGCATTTCTGATAAATCTTCAGGTTTCGCCATTTCAATATCATATTGACGTAATTCTTCAATCAACTCATTATAACGCTTATACTGAATTGCTACATAGTCAGTATTTTTAACTTTTATCGCGTTTAACTGCTCTTGAGGTGTCATTTGTGCTTTATTTTCAGGTTTGTCATATCCCATTTCAACTTGATCTTTAAGTCCAGCTACTCGAACCATACAGAATTCATCTAAATTTGAACTGAAAATAGATACAAAATTTAATTTTTCAAGTAGAGGGTTGTTCTTGTCATAAGCTTCTTGTAAGACTCTGTAGTTAAAGTCTAACCAACTTAGTTCCCGGTTGTTATAGTATTGTGGTAAATTAATATCCTTTTCTCCCAATTGAGTTTGCATAACCTCAACACACCTCATTGTTTATATATTTGCGTAGTCTAAAAGTATCATACGTTTGTTAAGATTTTGTAAAGGTAATCGTTACTTTACCATCAAGAATCTTTTCGATATGTTTTTTCTGACGGTTTGCTTGATATTCTTCAGCAATAGGTTCGCCTTTATAGAAGACAAATAGTTCATACTTATCGTCTTTTTTAGGTTTGAGTTCAACTTCTTCGACAAAGCTCGTGTGAGAAATATTTAAAGCATTCACAAATTTGATAATACCGCCTAAAGCTTGAATGGTATCCGTTTCTTTACTGTTAAACCACTCAGTTTCCTTACAATAAAATTTAAGTAATGACTTATTTTTGAAACTCGCTAATAGAGCTAATTTCACACGATCTTTATGTGAAAAGCCATTAATCATTGAGTTCGCGATAAGATAATACGTATGTGGAGAACTAGAATCTGAATCAATGAAACTACCTAGATAATAAAGATAAGCACCTTCAACAAATAATTCTTTGTCATTGTCATTAACTTTAAGATCTGAATGATTAAGTAATTGTGTAAGCAATGATTCTGCTAATTTAAGACGTCGGTTAGCACTACCTTCTTCAATATGATATTCGTTGGCTAGTTGACGTAATGCATCTTTTCTAACATTCTCTTTTGAAAATTCTTCTGGGTAGCGTTGACGTATCGCATTCATAATGTAACCTTCGCGAATACCTTTTCTTGAAAATGTAAATTGAGTCGCATCAATTTTTTTATAAAGTGTTTTAAACACTGACACGGAAGGTAAGATGATGTCTACTCGGTCACGACTTAAGCCGTCTAAATTAGTAAGTTCATCTCTAGAGCTTTTGCGAATAAGGTCAAAGACTTCTTCGATATCTTTATCTGACATCGTATAGTTGTGAACGCCACCGATAGGGTAAGAATGTTCTGATTGATGTATTCGCGCAACGTTACGTGCAGACCCTCCAACACCGACTAATGCAACTTTCTGATCTTTCAACCAGTCTAATTGATCAAATTGTTCTGATAAGAATTTTTCCATGCCTTTGATTGCTGATTTGTCATTATGATCTTTATCCCCGAAAAATTGACGTTTTAATGAAACAACACCAAAAGGAAAACTATGTGCTTCTTTTAATTGTTTGTCTTTAAATAAAGTGACCTCAGTAGAGCCACCGCCTATATCTACGGATACACCATCTTCAATATCAGTAGTGTGAGTAATAGCATAATAACCGTAAAATGCTTCGTCTTCTTCTGGTACGATTTTAATTTCTACACCAGTATCTTTTTTGACTTTTTTAATAATATCTTTTTGATTATTTGATTGACGAATGGCTGCCGTCGCAATAGGGTGTAATTCATCTACTTTAAATTTAGTTGCTACTTTATTGAAGCTACTTAGTGCCTCAGTTAGTACTTGAATACCTTCATCATTCATATCATTATCTTTAGTTAAATACTGACTTAGACGTGCAGGTGTCTTAATATTTAAGATTTCATTCAAGCCTGTTGCTTTATCAAATCCAAAAATAACCAGTCTAATAGTATTTGAACCAATATCTATTAATCCAATACGTTCTTCCATCACTGCCTCCTATGTTTATGGGCCAAACAATATACCCCTGTTTAATTTTATTTTACATGAGATATATAAAATGAAAAGATTTTTCAGACATTTTCCATAGAATTTTTGAAGATTTTAATTAACTTATAAAATGCGTTTACAAATAGATTATATAGCGAGGAGAAATCATCATTTTCTACAACAATAAAAGCCACCCTCATTTATAAATGAAAGTGACTTTTGTTATTATTTTAACGCTTTTTATTATTTCACATGAATAGGTCCACCAGGTCCAACAGGAATTCCAAGGAAGAACCAAATGAGTGTAAATAATGTCCATACAATAGTTAAAGCAATGGAGTATGGCATAAGACTAGATAAAAGTGTACCGAGTTTCATGTTTTTATCATATTTTTGTGCATATGATAATAATAGAGGTAGGTAAGGCATCATAGGAGTAATTGGATTAGTAATAGAGTCGCCCACACGATAAATAACTTGTGTAAACGCTGGATGGAAACCAACTAAAACTAACATTGGAACAAAGATAGGTGCTAAGATACCCCATTTAGCTGAGGCGCTACCAATAAGCATGTTGACTAAAGCACTTAAGAAAATGACACCGAGTATTAAGACGACTCCATTTTGATGTTGTAAAAGTTTAGCACCCTTAACAGCCGTAATAACACCTAAGTTACTCCATTCAAGGAACGCAAGTAGTTGTGCCGCAAAGAATACGATTACTATGAATGAACCCATAGATGCCATAGAATCTGTAATCATTTGTCCTAAATCTTTAGTGTTTTTAATTTCACGACTTAATACACCATAAATGACGCCGGGAACTAAGAATACTACTAAAATAATCAGTCCAACACCATTAATTAATGGTGCGTCATCTAAAAGACTACCTGTTTTAGCATTACGTAAAAAGCTATGCTCAGGTATTGCACAAATGATTAATAATATGATGAGAGCTATAAAACTCATATTTGCCCAAAATAATGCTTTGCGTTCGACAGGTGTAATATGAGAAGACGTTTCTTCCATATCTTCATGTGCATCTGAATCATCATATTTACCAAGTCTCGGAATAATTAACTTTGAAGTTACAAAATGAATCGTAGGTAATAATACGACAACACTTGCAGCAATAAAGTACCAATTCATTGCGACATTTGTATGAATACTTTTAGATACAATTTTAGTAGCAGGATCTGTAAATGAATACACAAGTGCATCTTGCATACCAACAACTAAATTTGCCGCAAACCCACCAACCGCTGACGCATAAGCCATTGCTAAACCAGCAATAGGGTGGTAACCAATTTTAATAAATAACATTGCAGCTAAAGGCGGCAAAATAATAGTTGCTGCATCACCAGCCGTACTACCAAGAATACCTATTAAAATGATAGTAGGCACGATTAACTTCTTTGGCGCTTTATTTACTACAGAAATCATCAGTTTATCAAAATAACCAGATTTTTCAGCAGCACCAATACCAATCATGACACCTAATACCAAACCAAGTGCCGGGAATTCTGAAAAGTTTTTAATTGCATCATTCATAATCATCGCAAAACCGTCATGGCTTAAAATACTTTTGATATGTATGGTTTCACCGTTACCAGGATGTTTAACAGAAACATTAAATAGTGAAACAAACCAAGTGATGATTGCGAGACCTACACACATTAAGAAAAATAACACAGTTGGATCAGGTAATTTGTTACCGACCCATTCTACACCATTTAAAAATTTACTAACGATTGATGGTTTTTCTTTTGCATTTGTTGCCATTCATGAACCACTCCTAAGTTAAATTATCTAAAAGTATAGCAAACATTACATGTAATGATAAGAATTTTCTGAAATTGAAATTGATAATAAAACTATTTAGTTTAAAAAGATAATTTAATAAACTCGTTCAAAAGAATTTTTGAATAAAGCGCTATCATTGTCATAACGGCGTTTAGACCTTTATAGGAAGTGGAAATATAATATTAAGATTCATTTTTCATGAAAAATATTAGGAGAGTGAAACAACATGAAACGTTTAGAAAATAAAATAGCCGTTGTGACAGGAGCAAGTACTGGTATAGGTCAAGCATCTGCTAAAGTTTTAGCTCAAGAAGGTGCTCATGTATTAGCATTAGATATTGCGGATGAATTAGATCAAACTGTTGAAGATATTAAACAAAATGGTGGTCAAGCTACTGCATATAAAGTTGATATTTCAGATGAACAACAAGTGGAACAATTTGCGAATGATATGAAGCAACAATATGGTCGTATTGATGTGATATTTAACAATGCAGGTGTTGATAATGGTGCTGGACGAATTCATGAATATCCAGTAGAAGTATTTGATAAGATTATGGGCGTAGATATGAGAGGTACGTTCTTAGTAACTAAATTCTTATTGCCATTAATGATGGATCAAGGCGGTTCAATTATTAATACAGCATCATTCTCTGGTCAAGCTGCCGACTTATATCGCTCAGGATATAACGCTGCAAAAGGTGCAGTGATTAACTTCACTAAATCAATCGCAATTGAATATGGTCGTGAAAATATTCGTGCCAATGCAATTGCACCAGGTACTATTGAGACACCGTTAGTAGATAACTTAGCGGGAACTGCACAAGATGAAGCGGGTCAAACATTCCGTGAAAATCAAAAGTGGGTTACACCATTAGGTCGATTAGGTACACCAGACGAAGTAGGTAAATTAGTAACTTTCCTAGCTTCTGATGATAGTTCATTTATTACAGGAGAAACAATTCGTATTGATGGTGGCGTCATGGCATACACTTGGCCAGGTGAAATGTTAAGTGATGATAGTTGGAAAAAATCTATTAAATAAATAGTTGAAAACACCATATTATATAGAAAAGCCAAGATTTCTCATATTTCCTGAGAAATCTTGGCTTGCTTTTTACTTTAATTGTTTAGCACATGTTTCGCATAATTTGTATTGTTCGTTAGACCAACCATCTAAATTAGTATAGCTATGTAAATCTTTAGCTTGTACTTTTATGAAAATATTTTCATCATCTTTGATTTCACGATGACAGTTGGAACATTTTAACTCTCCGAATAACCTCATACATTAATCAAGCCTCCTAAGATATTACCATTTAATATTATTATAAGTATCATCATTCAATGAACGCACGATTTCAGTAACGAGACGAACTGAATTTTCATAATCATCTTTATGGATAACTGAAAAGTTTGAGTGCATATAACGTAAAGCGATACCGATAGTAATAGTTGGAATGCCTTCATTTGCTACATGTATACTTCCAGCGTCGGTTCCTCCGCCAGGTGTAGTATCCCATTGTACTTCAATGTTATGTTGTTGCGCCACATCTTTAACATGTTGACGTAAACCTTCATGAGCAATACTAGATGCATCCATCATAATAACAACTGGACCACCGCCTAGATGACTATCACTCGTTTGGCCTGACATTCCAGGAGTATCAAAAGCAACGGCTACATCAACTGCAATAGCTAAATCAGGTTGAATCGTTTGGGCTGCAACTTTTGCGCCACGTAGTCCAACTTCTTCTTGTACAGTAGCACCTGAATATAAATTAATGTCGATTGATTCGTCTTTTAACGCATTAAGTACATCGATGGCTAATGCACAGCCGTAACGATTATCAAAAGCCTTAGCTGTCATATATTTTTCATTAGCTAGTGTTTCGAATTCGCTATATGGCGTTACCATATTTCCTACAGATACACCTAATTGTTCAGCTTCTTCTTTACTACTTACACCGATATCAGTAAACATATTTTTAATATCTACAGTTTTTTTACGTTCTTCTGGTGTAAGCACATGAGGTGGTTTCGAACCTATGATACCTCTTAGAGTTTTACCATCATCTGTGGTAACAGTCACTTTTTGAGATAACATGACTTGATTCCACCAACCACCGATTGGATTAAAAGATAAATAGCCATCTTTATCAATTTTTGTCACTAGAAATCCTACTTCATCCATATGTCCAGAAACTAAAATAGATTTTGAACCATTGGTAGCTGATTTCTTTCCGAAAATACCGCCTAAATTATCTTCAATAATAGCATCGCTAACAGTTGATAAATGATTTTTCATTAATGATTTAACTTGCATTTCACGACCTGCAATGCCATTTGCTGATGTTAATTGTTTAAGTAATTGAACTGAATCACTCATTTTACAATCCTCCCAAATACGTATTATGTATAGTTTAACATAGCGATAATGGTGTGATATATTATTAGAATTTTGTGTTAAATAAGAGTATAGTAATACCAACAATAACAAAAATAATAGTATAATTAATTTAAGAAACAGGCGAGAGAAGGCGACCATATGAAGAAATTAGTTTCAGTTTTGATAGTCATTGCGTTAAGTGTCATTACACTGTCTGCGTGTAGTAAAGAACAGACTAAAACGTTCGAAGGGGACGTTAATGGTAAACAAGTTATTACATCTTTAACGTATAAAGGTGATGAAGTACTTAAACAATCTACATTAGGAACACTAAAATATGAAGATTTAGGTATAGATAAAGCACAAGCCAAAGATATATTAAAAAAAGATGAAAAAGCATTTAAAGGTAATAAAGGTGTATCATTCAAAATAGATTATAAAAATGATAAAGCCGTAGAACATATTGATATTGATTATAAAAAAGCAGATATAGATCAATTGAAGAAAAAATTAGGATTTGTGTCAGTTAAAGGTAAAAATGATAAAGTGAGTCTTGATAAAACGGTTAGTCAGATGAAACGTAATGGATTAAAAGAAAAAAGTAATATGACTGATCATGATGACTAAAATATATGGCAACATTGAGCGAAACGTGTTCAATGTTGCCATTTTTATGTTAAAAAATAAAATATGTTAAATAGAGACCTAGTAATGTAAAGAATAATACAGGTAGAGTAATGAGAATGCCTGTTTTAAAATAGGTTCCCCAAGAAATTTTCATGCCTTTTTGTGCCAGTACATGTAACCATAACAATGTTGCTAGCGAACCAATAGGTGTTATTTTAGGACCTAAATCAGAGCCAATAACATTACTATAAACCATTCCTTCTTTAATTGTGCTAGAAACACCTGATTGTCCAATTGCTATAGCATCAATTAATACTGTAGGTAAGTTATTCATAATAGAAGAGAGAATTGCAGATATGAATCCCATGCTCATAATACTAGCAAATAATCCGTGGTTCGAAATCATTGATAAAACATGTGCCAATAAAGTAGTAATGCCGGCATTCTTCAAACCGAATACGACTAAATACATGCCTATTGAAAAGATGACGATATTCCACGGAGCACCTATAAGGACTTGTTTTGTATTTACTACTGAGGATCTGCTAGCAAGTATTAGGAATATTATCGCAATAACACCAGCAATAATTGAAACTGGAATTTGCATCCACTCACTAACAAAATAGCCAATCATTAAAATAACAATAACGATCCAAGAAATATTAAATAAACGATGGTCTTTAATAACATCTTTTGGTTTATTGATATGTGAGATATCTACACGTTTAGGTATAGAATGTCTAAAATAAGCCCATAAAACAACTATACTTGCGACTAATGAGAATATATTTGGGATAATCATGTGCCCCATATATTCAGTAAAACCAATACCAAAGTAATCAGCAGAAACGATATTGACTAAGTTACTAATTATAAAGGGTAAAGACGTCGTATCAGCGATAAATCCACAGGCAATAATAAAAGGAAAGATAATCTTTTTATTAAAACCTAAATGACGCACCATAGCAAGTACGATGGGCGTTAGTATTAATGCTGCACCATCATTGGCAAAAAATGCTGCAACTATAGCACCCAGAACCATAATTAAAATAAACATCATAAGACCATTTCCATTTGATGCACGTACCATGTGAACGGCTGCCCATTCGAAAAAGCCGATTTGGTCTAATATTAAGGAGATTAATATAATAGCCACGAAAGTAAGTGTTGCATTCCAAACAATTTGAGTGACTTCAACGACATCTAATAAACTAACAACGCCTGTAATAATTGCGATGACAGCACCTATTAAAGCGGTTATTCCGATATCTAATCCTTTAGGTTGCCAAATAACAAATAAGAGGGTTATTAGAAATATAGCAATAGCAAGGATACTCATCATTGACTATCACCTAATTTCATTGAATGACATTTACATTGTTCATTATTATTTTTAATGAGGTTTAAATGATTAAGTATTTGAGTGTAAAACGCATCATTTAATTGGTAAAAACGTTTATTTCCTTCTTTTCGAGTGGTGACAAATTGATGTGTGACTAAGATTTTCATATGATGACTTAACGTTGGTTGAGAAAAATGAAAATATGATAATAAGTCATACGCACATAATTCACCACAAGATAGAATATCTAAAATTTCTAATCTATTTTCATCTGATAATACTTTTAATGAAATTGCTAATTGTTGATAATTCATGATAACCTCCAAATTAAATATAGATTATCATATATATAGATATATGTCTATGAAGGTTTATATTAGAAAATGACATTAAAAAAGCGACCACATTGAAGTGATCGCGATATATTGAACTTATTTAAGATATTAACTTTAATTTGTAATCATGAATAGTTTGTGTGCCACCATCCATTTTACGATAAATAATATGTTCAGCAGTAATTTCGGTAGGGTTTGATACGCCAACAGCTGCTGCAATATTAAATAATCCTTCGTGAAGGCTTGTTACATAATTGGTTACACGATATTGTTTTTCATCAACAATTAATCCTCTTTCTTTTTTAGGATCTGTTGTCGCAACACCTACAGGGCATGTATTCATATGACATTGTTGACTCATAATACATCCTACACTTATCATCATGCCGCGTGCAATATTAACTAAGTCAGCACCTAATCCTAAAGCGATTGCAATTTTATCAGGTGTAATTAATTTTCCAGATGTAAAGATTTTCACCTTATTACGAACACCGTATTTTTCTAACATACCAGAAACAATAGGTAGAGCAGTTAATAATGGAAGACCTACACCATCTTGTAATTCTTGGAATGTGGCACCAGTACCACCTTCACCACCATCAACAGTGATAAAACTTGGATATTTATCAAGTTCAACCATAGTTTTGACTAAGTTTTCAATTTCTTCAACACGACTCACTACTATTTTAAAACCAACTGGCTTTTGGCCTAATTGTTGGATTTCATCTACCCAATTTAATAAATCAGTAGCATTATGAATAAAGTCGAAGCGGTTTGGTGAATTGATTGTCTTGAACGGTTCAACATTACGAATTTTAGCAATTTCTTCGTTTACTTTTGCACCTTCCATATGACCGCCACGAGTTTTGGCACCTTGAGCTAATTTTAATTCGAAAGCACGTACATTTTTACGTTCAGCAAGTGTTTTAAATTCTTTTTTACTGAAATTACCTTCTTTATCTCTTACACCAAAAAGACCAGGTCCAATTTGGAAAATGATATCTCCATCGCCTTTAAGATGGTATTCTGACAAACCACCTTCACCTGTATTCATCCATGTACCTGCTTTAGATAATCCTTTAGATAAGGCAGAAATAGCATTTTTACCTAATGCACCATAACTCATTCCTGATTGACCAACTAATCGTTTGATTTTATAAGGATGCGCAAGATGTTCTCCGAGAACGACAGCGTGTTCATCAGTTAAATAATAAGGATCCACTTCCTTACTTTTACGATGTTCATCTCTACTAAATAAACGTTCATTCTCAATTTGATAAATAAATGTTGAAAGTAGTGTGGTATTATCCACTTTTAATTCATTTGCTTGAAGTGGAAACATTGTGTTCTGTATGTAAAATCCATCTTTATAATCTTCCATAGTACCAAAACTAGTCATTCTTGAATTATATTTTCCAGCTAATACGATATTTTTATAATCTGTACGAGAGAAGGGTTTACCTTCATTATCACCAGAAAATAGATATTGTCTTAATTCAGGCCCCATTTTTTCTGAAAGATATCTAATGCGTGCAAGTAACGGATAATTTCTTAATACACTGTGTTGTGTTTGTCGTTTATCCTTGATTAGCCAAATGATACCTAATAATAATGCACCCAATAAAAAAATCATAATAATGATGTTGACAATGAACTGCATCGTCGTTAGTACACTCATTAATATGCCCCCCTTAATCATTACTCCAACACTATGATACACCATTCTTAATGTTTTACAATGAAACCGGTTAAATTTATATTGTAGAATTTAAATTATTTTAGTTTATGAAATATTTATGTGAGACAATTTATTTTAATTAGTGTATTCAACTGAATTATAAAATGATAAAGTAATTGTGATAAAATGCGATTTAGGAGGTGACACATGAGCCAATATAACCAATTACAACGTGACGTATGGAATCAAAACCAAATGATGAAAAAAGATTTTTTAATCATACCTATATACATATTATTTCAAATGTTAATTCCTATTGGTACAGTATTTGGGACATTAGGATTAACGGCAATGGTAACGCAAAGACCACCGGCACAATTTTTATATAATCTTAGTTTAAGCGTGGGATTCGTGTTAGCTCAGTTTTTAACATTATTTGCCTTTTTTGTAATGCATAAATTTGATATAGCACAAGTTATGAAAAGACAGTTTCATTATGCGAAACAATACACCTTACATATTATGATTTCTATCGTCGTTGTATTATTAGGTCTGTTAATGGCAACATGGTTACTAGGTATATTAAACTTTGGACCAACACAATATGAACGTAGAGTAGAAGGTTTATTTAACTATCCATCTGCATTATTCTTTACCTTTATATCAATGGTTGTTTTAAGACCTATGATTGAAGTGCTTATTTATAAACACGTATTAATTCATGAATTAAGGAAAAAGTGGCATATTGTTATAGTGATTATACTTTCTATATTCATAGAAGTGCTTGTCCATGTGTATGATATGATAAATATAATGGAAATGTTGCCTTATTTGATTATTGCTATAGGTTCAACATTTGTGTATCTTAAATCTGGAATGAATTTAGCAGCAGCTTATTTATTTCAAGCAGGTATCCAACTCATTATTTTTATCGTTTTTACAGTGAAATTCTTATTAATGTAGTAATAAAATTAAAGAAGATTTAAAGGAGAATTTTATGGAAAATGAAACTACTCAACAACTATTAGATTCTGATAAATTACAGAATGAATTTGCATCAAAGAAGGTAGTTAAAAGAGATTTTTGGCTTATTCCTGCCTATATTATATTAGCGCAATTCTTATTACCAATGATTGGTATGTTAATTGCTTTTATTATATCGAATTCACTTCATATGAAGTCAGATCATAAAATCAATAATCTTATAACCAATTTTGCTACTGTATTTGGCTTGATTGGTATGGCATTAGTATTGTTATTATTTTATTTAATGCACAGAAAAACATTAATTCCCTTAGCTAAACAACGTTTTAAAGATTTGAAAAAACATTTCGCAACAATTGCGATTATTATTGTTGTTATGTATGTATTAAATATTTTGTATGGAGCTATGGTTGAATTTTTACCTGAAAAATATCAATTTGATGATACCGAAAATAATAAAATGTTAGCACAAATGTTTACATCAGGTTGGATGTGGCCAATCTTGTTTTTAGACATTGTGATCGTTACACCCATAGTAGAAGAATTACTGTTTAGACATTTATTAATTCATGAACTGGGTAAAAAATTAACTTATGTTGTTATGTATGTGTTGTCCATTTTAATATTTGCAAGTGTGCACGTAACAGATGCACAGTCACCATTTGAAATAGGGCCATATATTATTATGGCAAGTTGTTTTGTTGCAGCGTATCACTTTACTAATCGTAACTTAGCAGCGACCATAACATTACATGTAATTAATAATAGTGTCGCCTTTGTAGCGATGTTATTTACTTTATAGTTAGGCGATTGTTTAATATGATTTAGAGCTTTAAATAATCAAGTAGCCAACTAATGATTAACTTAATTGAAATCATTAGTTGGCTTTTTTATATCTGTGAAATTAATTTGATTTTGAAATGTACGCCGTTCGTTGTAGGAATAATATGAATACTGCCATTATGATAATCAATAGCTTCTTTGATAATGGTTAATCCTAAACCATGATTAACTTTGTTGGTCGCTTTAGTACTATAACCAGGTTTGAAAATATCATTTTTATTACTTGGTAATCCTTGACCATTATCTTTGTAATCAATTAAAAGAGTATTTTCAATTTTATCAAACAATATATTAATTTTTGGATTCAGATTATTATGCTCAATGCTATTTTCTATTAAGTTGATAAGACATCTTTCAAAATATAATTTATTACCATAAAAAGTTTCTTCTTGATCAAATAGAAAAGAGAGTTCTATATTGTCATAACCAATAGAGGAAACGAATTTTTCTACTGTATATTGAATTGGAAAACTTTCTTTATCATGTTTCATTTGATTTGTTTCGTTATCAAAATCTTTATTTAAACTTTGTATCAAATCTTCCATGTATTTAGCTTTTTCTGATATAAGATTTAAATATTTTTTATTTGAGTCATCAACTTCAATTATTTTTGAATAACCATAGATAGACGTTAGTGGTGATTTTAAATCATGTGAAATTTGAGAAATCCATTTTGATTTATAATAGTTAATCTGATTTTGGTATATTTTGTCTTGAAGTAATTGTTGATTTAATGATGTTAATGATTTGTGTAATTCAGGATAAGTTTTACTATACTTCTTAATATTACCTTTAGTGTTTGGTTGATGCAGTTTTTCCTTAGATAGATTACCAATCCAATCAATATAATAACCTAAAGGTTTAGTTAGCCTTCTTGAAACTAAATAGGAAGTGATTAACGCTAATACTACATTGATGATTAAGGCAATTATCAAAATTTTAGGAATATCAATAAGTTTATTCGCTATATCATTTTGACTAAATGATTTACTTGAAATTGGGTTTTGATTAGAATTTTTGTAGAATCCAATTTTGTTGTTTTGATAGTTATAGTTGTATTTATTATAGTCATGTGTCGTAATACTTTGAAGTAATTGATGTGTTTTAATATGCTTAGCATTTTTTACAGAGGACTGATGATTATTTTTGTATATATAAACAATATAATTCTTTTCTTCTTTAGAAGTTGGAATCGCATTGGCATAATTAATATTATTCAAAATTAAAGATTTAACATTTTTCTTATTAAAATTTTTAGGGTAGAGAATATCTCCCTTATGATTAGTAACATATAATTCAGCATTTTCCTTTTTGGCCAAATTATTTAAATGTGTATAAGGAATGTCTTTAATCTTATTGGATAAAAAATAATCAGGATCGATACTTTTAATGTCAGAATATGATGCGCTCATTAATAAGTTAATCATTAATACTATAGTGATAATAATTATGACGAAAGATAGTGTCAAAAATGTTGTTAAGTATTTAAAAAACTTTAATATAAATCGTTTATTCATAATTATTATCCTTAAATATGTATCCCTTTCCACGTAATGTTTTTATAAATTCTGGATGATTAGGATCTTTTTCAATTTTTCGTCGTAACGTTCTAATATGTACCATTAACGTATTATCATCAACGGACGTCTCATATCCCCAAACTTTTGCGTAAATTTGATCTTTAGATAAAATTTGATTTTTATTATTAATAAAATAGAAAAGTAAGTCTAATTCTCGAGCAGTTAATGTAACAGGTTGACCATTAATTTGAACTGAGCCACTTTTAAAATTAACAAATAAATGGCCTTGTTTATATAAATCATTTGGTGTTTCTTTTAAATGAAGAGACACTCTATAATATAATTCCATTGGATCAAAGGGCTTTTTAATATAATCAACAACACCTTTTTCAAAACCTCTATATAATTCTATATTTTCTTCCTTAGCAGTAACGACTATAACTGAAGTAGTAGATAAGTTAACATACTTCATTAATTCATATCCATCTTCAGACTTTAAATTTAAATCTAACAGTATGACATTGTATGTATGTTGGTTTATGAAGTGTAATCCTTCTTCTATATCATCTGCTGTATCTATTGATGAAATACCTTTAGTTGTTAAAGAAAGTTTGATTAATTCTTGAATATCTTTATCGTCTTCAATGATTAGTATTTTGGAAGTCATTTTATCCACCTCACAGTTATAGTTTACGCGTTATTAAATAATTAAACTATGAAACTTTCGATATTTAAGGAAAATTTAAACTTAAAATAAATGAAGCTTTATTTATATGTCATAACATGAAATTAAATAATAAGTTTAGGAGATGTTAACAATGAAAAAAGTTCTAGTGACTTCTTGTGTTTTTATAATCTCAGTCTTAACACTATTATTCGTGAGAGAATTGGGAGAGTATTTCAATTTAACTTTCTTTAACTTCTTAGAGGGACCATACGTCATTTGTGGTATTTCTTTTATTAATACTTTATTAATCTATTTTGGTGAAATTAAAGAGAAATACGATAATAAACTAAAGATGGGGGATAATATAAAATGAAAGTCCTAGGTTATCTGTTGTCTTTTATATTAATAATTTTAGTAATATATGATGTAACTAGATGTATTTTAGTGTTTATTGAAAATACATGGCATAAAGATTTTGGTATGGAAACGTTACTACATAATGCTTATATAGTTAATGGCGGAGTTATGGGGGCAATTGTTTTAATGGGTGTACTGGAAATCATTAATCATGCCATTGGTGAAGACAAATTTTAAAATTTTAAATTCCTGACAAACAAAAGTATTAATTTATATTATATAATGTAACAGTTACTAATCAAATTAAATGGGTTTGTAGCTGTTTTTTTGATGCTACAAATATTGTATTTTTATAGGGAAGGGGGATATATTATGTCGTTGATGCGTATCATCACCTTCATATTCAGTGTATTTATCGTTGGAATGGTTGAGATGATGGTAGCTGGAATTATGAATTTAATGAGTCAGGACTTACATGTATCAGAAGCCGTAATAGGTCAACTAGTGACTTTATATGCTTTAACCTTTGCGATTTGTGGGCCAATACTTGTTAAAGTAACACAACGTTTTAAAGCTAAATCAGTCCTGTTATGGACCTTAATTGCTTTTATTATAGGGAATTTAATTATAGCAGTCGCATCTAATTTCACGATATTAGTTATAGGTCGAATTCTTTCATCTGCAGCGGCCTCATTAATTATTGTTAAAGTACTAGCGCTCACTGCAATGTTAACGCCAGCTAAAAATCGAGGGAAAATGATAGGAATCGTTTATTCAGGTTTTAGCGGAGCAAATGTGTTTGGAGTGCCTGTAGGAACATTAATAGGTGATATGGTAGGTTGGCGATTTACATTTGTATTTATAGTTGTTATCAGTGTTATTGTAGGAATTTTAATGATGTTTTTCCTACCTAAAGAGAATGAATTAAGTCATTCTAATAACTCAAACACTAATCATAGCAATCAAGTCATATCAAAAGTATTACGTCCTGGTGAAGTTGCTAAATTTATAACAATTACATTCTTGATTTTAGTTGCAAACTCAGTCACATTTGTATATATTAATCCACTTATATTATCAAATGGTCACGAAATGTCATTTGTATCACTCGCATTATTAATTAATGGTGTTGCTGGTGTCATTGGTACATCATTAGGTGGTATTTTTGCTGATAAATGGACAAGTAAGCGTTGGTTGATTATTTCAATTACGATATTTATTGTAATGATGCTTATTTTGAACTTCATATTATCAGGTACTATTATGTTATTAATTGGTTTATTTGTATGTAATATTATGCAATGGAGTACTAATCCTGCCGTACAAAGTGGTCTTATCGAACAAGTTGAAGGCGACACAAGTCAAGTGATGAGTTGGAACATGTCTAGTTTGAATGCCGGAATAGGAATGGGTGGCATTATAGGTGGACTCGTTGTATCAAATATGTCAGTTCACTTTGTGACTTATACGAGTGCATTCATTGGATTTTTAGGTTTAATTGTTACTATAGCATTAAAAAATAATCATTTTGCTAAAAATTAAATTTTTAAGTAAACAAAAGCGTCTCCCAAAAGAGGAGACGCTTTTATTTGTATTTAAATGGTCTTTTATTGTCTTCATTATAAGGGGTCCAAGGCATTTTACTGTGTGTAGCAAAGTAACATAAATCATGTATCATTTTCGAGCTTAACTTTGTTTCATGCTGTGTAACAGATAATTGATGCGCTTTTAAAATATTCAAGTTACCAAACCAAAAAATCATATCTAAAATATGATATGCACTTTTATAGTACTTACTATCAGTACGATACCACTTGAAACAAGCTAACCATATATGTGGGTTATGCTTCATGTCATTTAAGAAACGATGTACTGGCTGTTGAAAAATATACTTGGTAATACAATCTGATTGCTGTTTGGCAGATATCGCTTCCGTCGAATCGATATTAACTTTATTAAATGACATGGCTTCAACAAATCGTTCGGTAGTTAGTTTGCGTGATTCATTTTTTATATAAATATCACCTTCATTTTTCGTATATGAAACGAAGATGGGTTTTGAAAAGTTAGCATTATTAAAGTCCATATCAGCTGTTTGAATGGGTGCATATATTAATTCCAATCCTTTTGAATTACCTCGCGATGTTTGATCTAACATCATGATATTTAATATATCGTCAGTCGATAATGCATCTATTGAGACATTAGGATATTGTTTTGAGATTAAGTTACTAAATCTTTGAGCTTTATCATACCCTATTGTTGGGCTATCTAAGTTTAAGATGCCACTTAGCAACATTACTTTATGGAAGTATGGATAAGTATGAGGTAATTGCATTAAAGCCATAATGCTCATACTTCCTGCTGATTGTCCCATTAATGTGACATTGTTAGGATCACCGCCGAAATCTTCAATGTTTTGGTGAACCCATTTTAAAACATTTAGTTGATCAGATAAGCCATTATTTAAATCATAATTAGAATTGATATAAGACCAATCTAAAAATCCCCATGCACCTAAACGATAGTTAAAAGTGATGACAATGACATCTTCTTGTTTTACAACATTTTTAGGAGAGTATAATTCGGCATTAGCATGACCATTGATAAAGCCTCCACCGTAAAAATAAATAATAACTGGACGTGATTCAGAATGGTGATGCTGTCGCCATATATTCAAATATAGACACTCTTCATGTTGAGAAAATTGATTGAAATGGTAGTCATCATCATTTGAGAAAAAGTCTTCAAGTTGATTATAAGGTTGAGGAGGAATACTTTGAACATGTGTTGCATGTATAGCTTCAGACCATTGTTTATAAACTTTAGAATGATTAAAACGTCCATTAGACAAGGTGGCATACGGAATACCAAGAAATGTATCTATACCATCTTTATGAATACCATTAATTTCTCCATTGCTTGTTTTCACGTTCACCATACACACCACTCGTCCTCTCAATTCGTACTATATATTCACTATATAATAAATGATTGATAACTTCTAACAACATACAAAAAACTGCTAAAGACTATTTTTAGTCATTAGCAGTTTTCAATATATTATTTATTTTGTTCTTGCTCTTCTTGTTGTTCTTGACGTTTTTCGGCGATTTTTTCGCGTCTTTCACGACGTTTACGTTTCTTAAGTTTATCACCCATATTGCTGTTCATTTTCTTAGCGCGTCTGAAATAGACACTTTCGAATGAACTAATTGCACCTAATTGATAGAAAATAAGGGCAACAATAATGATAACTAAGAAATCCCATGGATAGTGAATCCAGTTTAAACCTTTGAACTCTTTACTACCGATAAATGATAGGAAAGAAAGTACGATTAGGTAAATGATAATCCATAAACTTCCGCCGATTTGTTTTTTAGTGTTTTTCCAATTCATTTTATATTCATAGAAGAAATAAATTGGTAAACCTAAAATAATGATTAAAATAACTTCTGCAGTCGTTGGCCACATAGCCCAATAAATAGCTAATGAAGCAAGTACGAATGACAGTGGTGCCATGAATTTTAAAATTCTAGCTCTGAATGGACGCGTCATCTTAGGTCCCATTTTACGTAATGCGATAACTGTTGTTGGACCTGTTAAATAAGCAACTAATGTTGCAGTTGAAATAACGGCTGCTAGTGTACCCCAATCGCGGAATAATGTCACCATTACCATACTGATAATAGCATTAAAGACAATTGCAACACGTGGGATTTTATATTTTTCATTCATTTTTCCTAAGAATTTAGGAATGTGACTATTTTTTTCCATTGCACGTAACACACGACCAGTTACAGCAACAAATGATACACCAGTACCAAATGGTGATACTACAGCTTCAATATAAAGTAAAATAGCTAACCAATTTAATCCTAGTAAAATAGCCATATCAGCGAATGGAGAGTTAAAGTTAATACCGCTCCAACCATGTTCATGAATCATTGATTGTGGCATTGAAGTGATAAATGTACTTTGTAAAATAACATATAGTACAGCACTAATAGTTAATGAAATTGCAATACCACGTGCGATATTTTTCTCAGGACTCTTGATTTCTGATCCCATATTAATGATTGTTTGGAATGCATTAAATGAGAAGATAATACCAGACATTGTAGTCGCAGCAAATATTGGTGCACTTCCGTATGGCATGAATGTACCTACAGAATGACCATAATTACCAGTGTCAAATCCAGATACCATTAACATGATAATTGTTAATAATGGTACACCTAATTTAAAGAATGAAATTAAGCTAGTAAATGAAGTTAGTAATTTTACTGACCAATAGTTTAATAATGAAAAGATGATAATAATAGCATAAACGGCGAATAAACCAGAAGTACTTATCGAACCGTCTTTCATTAAGGCACTCATTGGCTTAGCCCAATCCCAAGGCCAAGAACTCATATATTGAACAGCAGATACTGCTTCAATAGGGATAATCGTTACTAGTGATACCCAGTTTGCCCAAGCGGCTATGAAACCAAGTAGTGAACCATGTGTATATTGAGCATAGTTACTCATACCACCCGATTGTGGGAACATAGTTCCAATTTCTATGTAGTTATAAGCAATTGTTCCTATAACTACGAATCCAATAATCCAAGAAATGATAGCTGCTGGGCCTGCAACAGAAGATGCTTCCCATGCACCGAATAACCAACCTGAACCAATTAATGATCCTAGTCCGAGTAACACTAATTGGGGCAGATTAATCTTGCTGTTATTCGATTCTGTTTCATTTTTATTTGCCATATTGACTCCTCATTCTTTTATATTCTGAAAATACTACGCCATTATTATACGCTAGTTAAAATATTAGTCAAATGCATATATTGTAATTTTTGTATAAATGTATAAAAATAGTGTTTTAAATATTTTGGTATATAATAGTGAATAAATCACTGGAAAAAGTAGAAAGTAGGGCAAACAAATGAGTAGTCAAAAAAATATCAATGCTGATGTGGAAGCATTTTTAAAAAAGGATAGTCAATGGAAAGATGAATTCAATTATTTAAGAGAGACCATTGTAAATTTTGATGATTTAGAAGAAACAATGAAATGGATGCACCCTTGTTACACAATTAATAATAAAAACGTTGTTTTAATACACGGGTTTAAAGAATATGTTGCGGTTATGTTTTTCAAAGGTGCATTAATAGAAGACAGTTACAACACGCTAATTCAACAAACGAAAAACGTACAATCTGCAAGACAGTTACGATTTGAAAAATTAGAAGATATTCAATCACGAAAAGAAGAAATTATTGATTATGTGAAACAAGCGATAGACATTGAAAAAGCAGGTAAAGAAGTAAAATTAAAGAAAACAGAGGACTATGAAGTTCCAGATGAACTACAACAACAATTTGATAAAATGACAGAGTTAAAAGAAGCATTTAAACAATTAACACCTGGGAGACAACGACAATATTTACATCATATCGGAGAAGCAAAACGCGCAGATACTAGACAAAAGCGTGTGGATAAATATATTAATCATATCCTTGAAGGTAAAGGTATGCATGATAAGTAATAACTAAGCGAAGCTAACAGTAATCATATACTGCTAACTTCGCTTAGTCTTTTTATATAGTAAGAGTTTAAACAATGCCAATGATTATTAATGGAATCTCATGCCACCATCAACGATGATTGTTTGGCCAGTAATATAGTCTGAATCTTTACCAGCTAAAAAGCTAACAACATTGGATACATCTTCTGGTTGGGATAGTTTTCCTAAAGCAATTTGATCAGTAAATTGTTTCCATCCCCAAGATTCAGGTTGGCCAGCTTCTTCAGCTGATTTTTTAGCTATGCCTTCCATCATTGGTGTATGGACAATACCTGGCGCATACGCATTTACTGTGATAGATTCATTTGCCAAATCACGCGCAGCAACTTGTGTTAAACCTCTCACTGCAAATTTACTACTACTATAAAGTGATAAACCTGCATTTCCTTCAACGCCAGCTTGTGATGTGGCGTTAATAATTTTACCACCATGACCTAACTGTTTAAATTGAGCATGTGCTGCTTGAATACCCTATAGTACACCTTTCACATTGACACCATATACTTTGTCAAAGTCTTCAGGGGTAATAGAATCAATAGGTGTCATAGGACCTAAACCTGCATTACTTACTAGTACGTGTAAGTCTCCAAAGTGTTCTACTGTTTGATTCATCGCATTGAATACATCGTCTCGATTTGAAACATCAGCTTTGATTGCGATTACTTTTGAATCATCTTGTGATAGAGCATGTGCTGCTTGATTTGCACCTTCTCCATTGAAATCTACAATAGCCAATTTAAAACCATCTGAGAATAAACGTTTAGCAATTTGATAACCAATACCTTGTGCGCCACCAGTTACAACTGCTACTTTATTTTGTTCATTCATTTTTAACCCTTCTTTTTATTATTTTTTAATACAAGTTCAAAATATCACAAAAGAACATTAGGTATTCATAAATGTGTAACATAAAAATACTTTTCGATTTATTGTCATTAATTATTAAAATAACTTTCACAATTCATAATTTTAAGCTAGAAATACAATGTTTATCGTTTTGTAATTCAAATTAAAATTATGAATATCTTTATAAATTTGTTAAGTTTAAATAAATGAATTTTGTAAAAACGCAATATGTTTATTAAAATTATATAGGGTATATATTTATATCGTTGTCGAATATGCATACATAGAAACCTAAAGCCAATGTTATACACATAGCAGTAACATAATGACATCTTTTTAAAATTAAACATTGAAGGTAAAGACCATCGTACGCTTGTTCAACCAATATTATTTATTAGTTAACAACTGTTCTGCTGGTCTCTTAAATTGTATAGTGATATTCGCCATTTTTTACTTAATGGAAGGGGAAAATAATCATGTTAAGTATTAAGAATTTAACCAAGATTTACTCTGGGAATAAAAAGGCAGTTGATAATTTATCACTTGATATTGAATCAGGAGAGTTTATCGCATTTATTGGGACGAGTGGTAGTGGTAAGACAACTGCATTAAGAATGATTAACCGAATGATTGAGGCCACTGATGGAGAAATCCAGATGAATGGCAAAGATGTTCGTCATATGAATCCCGTGGAATTAAGAAGAAGTATCGGTTATGTTATTCAACAAATTGGTTTAATGCCGCATATGACAATTAGAGAAAATATTGTATTAGTACCTAAATTATTAAAGTGGTCTAAAGAAAAGAAAGATGCAAAAGCAAAAGAGTTAATTCAACTTGTTGATTTACCAGTTGAATATTTAGATCGCTATCCAGCTGAATTATCTGGTGGACAACAACAACGTATTGGTGTAGTGAGAGCACTCGCTGCTGAACAAGATATCATTTTAATGGATGAACCTTTTGGTGCGCTTGATCCGATTACTCGAGATACGTTACAAGATTTAGTTAAAGAATTACAACGAAAATTAGGTAAAACATTTATTTTCGTTACACATGACATGGATGAAGCAATTAAACTCGCAGATAAAATTTGCATCATGTCACAAGGTAAAGTTGTGCAATTTGATACGCCAGATAATATATTAAGAAACCCAGCCAATGATTTCGTTAAAGACTTTATTGGTCAAAACAGATTGATCCAAGATAGACCAAATATGAAAACAGTTGAAGGTGCCATGATTAAACCTGTTACTGTTCATGCAGATGATTCATTGAATGATGCAGTTAATATCATGCGTGAGAGACGTGTAGATACCATATTTGTGGTGAATAGCCATGACAAACTACTTGGTTTCTTAGATATAGAAGATATTAATCAAGGTTTAAGAGCTAAAAAAGAACTGATTGATACAATGCAACGTGATATTTATAAAGTACATATTGATTCCAAATTACAAGATTCAGTTAGAACTATTTTAAAACGTAATGTGAGAAACATACCTGTTGTTGATAATGACAATAAATTAATAGGTCTTATCACACGTGCAAACTTAGTTGATATCGTATATGACTCCATTTGGGGCGACGGTGATACTGAAGTGTCAGAATCTGTAGAGCCCAATGAGACAAACATTTCAAATGGGAATGAATCTTTAAATAATCTTCACACTCAAGACGACACTCATCAACATGTGAATACATCTTCTATAAACAAGATGAATAAGGATGAAGCGGGAGATGAACGATAATGAAAGCATTTTTGAATGAATATGGAAGCCAGCTCGTATCAAAGACGATTGAACATTTCTATATTTCTATCATTGCTTTATTAATTGCAATCGTCGTAGCTGTTCCTGTTGGCATCTTATTATCTAAAACGACTAAAACTGCTAATGTTGTATTAACGATAGCTGGCGTACTTCAAACGATACCGACTTTAGCTGTATTGGCCATTATGATACCTATTTTCGGAGTAGGTAAGACACCTGCCATTGTTGCATTATTTATTTATGTATTATTACCGATATTGAATAATACTGTATTAGGTGTCAAAAATATAGACAAAAATGTTATACAAGCTGGACAAAGTATGGGTATGACACAATTTCAATTAATGAAAGATGTCCAATTGCCTCTAGCTTTACCATTAATTATTAGTGGCATTAGACTTTCAAGTGTTTATGTCATCAGCTGGGCTACTTTAGCGAGTTATGTTGGTGCTGGTGGACTAGGAGACTTAGTATTCAATGGATTAAATTTATATCAACCACCTATGATTATTAGTGCAGCTATTTTAGTTACATTGTTAGCATTAATTGTCGACATGCTATTATCATTAGTTGAAAAATGGGCGGTACCTAAAGGATTAAAAGTATCTAGATAAGAAAAGGGAGGATGTAACAATATGAAGAAACATATTAAATATACAGTGATTCTTATTGCCTTGTCCCTCTTAGTATTATCTGGATGTAGTTTACCAGGTTTAGGTGACGGCAATTCAAAAGATGATGTTAAAATCACGACTACTGAAACAAGTGAAACAAAGATTATTGCAAATATGGAGAAACTAATGATTGAACATGAAACTAAAGGCAAAATCAAGCCGACAATCATTGGGAACTTAGGATCAAGTATTATTCAACATAACGCATTGCAACGCGGCGACGTTAATATGTCAGCTGTAAGATACACAGGTACAGAATTAACTAGTGTGTTAAATGCAAAACCAACAAAAGATCCTAAAAAAGCGATGTCTGAATCACAAAAGCTTTTCAAGAAAAAATATGATCAAAAATATTATAATTCATTAGGATTTGCGAACACGTACGCATTTATGGTGACAAAAGAAACAGCTAAAAAATACCATTTAGAAAAAGTTTCAGACTTAGAAAAACATAAAAACGACTTGAAATTAGGTATGGATACACAATGGATGAATAGAGCAGGAGATGGATATCCAGCCTTCGTTAAAGATTACGGATTTAAATTTGCAAGTGCACGACCAATGCAAATAGGTTTAGTATATGATGCACTAAAAAATAAAAAATTGGATGTAGCTGTGGGTTATTCTACTGATGGACGTATTGCAGCTTATGATTTGAAAATTTTAAAAGATGATCGTAAATTCTTCCCACCATATGATGGTAGTCCATTGGCTACAGAAAAAGTGATTAAAGATAATCCAAAAATTGATACAGCTTTGAAAAAGTTAGAAGGTAAAGTTTCAACTAAAGAAATGCAAAAGTTAAATTATGAAGCTGACGGTAAAGGGAAAGAACCTGCAATTATTGCAGAAGAATACTTGAAAAAACATAACTATTTTGATGATGACAAAAATAGTAAGAAAGGTGGTCAATAATTATGAAAGGTAATTTATTCCAATCTATTATTGAATATTATTCATTGAACTTTGGCTACCTTATGGAATTATTCTTTAAACATTTATTAATGTCTGTTTACGGTGTACTGTTTGCTTGTATTATAGGTATTCCATTAGGCATTGTCATAGCTCGATATAAGAAACTAGCTTGGCCTATTATTACAATTGCTAATATTATTCAAACAGTACCAGCCATAGCAATGCTTGCGATTTTGATGTTAGCTATGGGACTAGGTCCAACAACTGTTGTTGTAACAGTTTTCTTATATTCGCTACTCCCAATTATTAAAAATACTTATACAGGTATTGTAGATGTAGATGAAAATATTAAAGATGCTGGTAAGGGTATGGGAATGACTAGAAACCAAGTATTACGAATGATTGAGTTACCATTATCTTTATCAGTGATTATAGGTGGCATTCGTATTGCACTAGTAGTTGCAATCGGTATTGTTGCTATTGGGTCATTCATTGGTGCACCAACACTTGGTGATATTATTATTCGTGGAACTAACTCAACAGACGGTACAACATTCATTTTAGCAGGAGCGATACCAATTGCTTTAATAGCTATTTTAATTGATTTAGGATTACGTTTCTTAGAAAAACGACTAGATCCAACACGTAAAAACAAAAAGAAATTTGAACACCAACCACAACAAATTAAATAAATATAAAACAAGGTCAGGACTACTTTCATAGCCCTGACCTTGTTCTATTAATTTTAAATTACCACTACGTTTAACCTATAATAATATTGGCGCTAAAATAGGTACGATTGCTACTACAATAACACCTACAATAACAACTGCAATACTACCCATAGATTCTTCAGTTTCTCCCAATTCTTTAGCAGCAGCTACACCTAATGTGTGACCACTAGTACCTAAAGCAAGACCACGTGCAATTGGGTTTGAAATTTTGAACCATCTTACAATTTTAGTACCTAATGCAGAAATAACTACAGCATTTAAAATAACTGCTAATGATGTAAGTTCTTTCATACCACCGATACCTTCTGATACAGGTAAAGCGATTGCTGTTGTTGCAGCTTGAGGTAACATTGAAGCAACAATTTGATTACTGAATTGGAATAAAGTTGCAACTAGATAGATTAAAATAAGTGCAACGATAGTACCTAAAGCAATACCACCAAATATTTGTAACCAATATTTTTTTAATACGTCACGTTTTTTATATAAAGGAATTGCAAAACTAATCGTAGCTGGTTCTAAGAAGAAATTAATAATATCTCCACCTATTTTATAGTTTGCATAACTAATTCCTGTCAATTTTAAGAAAGCAATACCTACAACCATACTAACGAATAAAGGTGCAAGTAAGAAAAATCCATTCGTTTTTTTATAAAAATATGTAGCAATTACAAATGGAATAAGGGAAACTAAAATACCAAAATATGGAGTATTAATACCTAAATGTTCTACCATGATTAACCTCCTATACGACTAGTTTCTTCATTTTTCTCTTTACTAGGGAACAATGATTTTGTCACTAATAATTGAGAAGCGAAACCAGTACAAATTAATAAAAAGATTGTAGATAAAATGATTAATAAAATAATCAATATCGGACTTTGACTTAATACAGGTAATGAATTGATTACTGAAACGCCGGCTGGAACGAATAAAAAACTAATATTATTAGTTAAAGTAGTTCCTACTGTTTCGACTTGTTCTAATTTAACAATTCCAGTACATAAAGCGATAAATAATAAAACTAAACCAATTACTGAAGCGGGCATTGGGATAGGCATGAATGCTTCAATAATCTTAGAGATAAACAAAATAACTGCAATTGTTAAAGCTTGTTGGAAGAAATTGTACACTCTTCCAGATGTATGTTGAACTCTTTCTTTTGTAGAAGATGAGTTAGCCATAACATACATTCCTCCTGTTCTATTTGTATATGGATTCGGTAAGAACGTTTGGATTTGTCAAAAATAGGATTCACTTACTAATTTAAAACGTAAACTAAAAGATAAAGTTATTTAGTTTTAAAAAATAAAAAAATCAATTGCAAAGTTCAAACGAATCTTTTGTGAAGTAATTCACGAGCAATTATACAATATAATTCATATTAATTTGTACATTGAATTCGTCGTTTTCGTGACAATTTTCAAAAAATTTATCCTTTTATTTTTTAGTAAGTTTCGACAAATTCATTTATTATTATATAGTAAGCGCTTACCTATTTTAAAGATAATACTAAAAAATATATACTTCAAGATGTAATGGAAAAATAAAAGTAATTGGTGTAAAATATGTATTCATATATACAAATATTCTAAATATTAAAAGAAATTAAAGGGTATTGTAAAAAACTGATAAAATCGATCTAAAAGTAATCAAGCAAATAGAGAAATAGAAAAGGGAAAGCAGTTGTTTTTTTAAGTAAAAACTTTTACATAAATCGATTTAAAATGAGTAAGTAGAATATGGAAAGTGTTTTGTAGGAGGAATTAATATTTTATGAACAAAACTTCAAAGGAGTTTGAAGGAGACAATAGGCTTCTTCTAGGTATTATTTTAGGTGTTATTACTTTCTGGTTATTTGCACAATCATTAGTCAATTTAGTTGTGCCATTACAAACATCATTTAAAAGTGATATTGGCACTATTAATATAGCTGTTAGTTTAACAGCCTTAATGTCAGGACTATTCATTGTAGGTGCTGGTGATTTTGCAGATAAGTATGGGCGCGTAAAAGTTGCATACATTGGCTTAATATTAAATATTATTGGGTCTTTATTAATTATTATTACACCGTTAATACCTTTTTTAATTGCAGGTAGAATATTTCAAGGTTTATCAGCAGCATGTATTATGCCTGCAACCTTAGCTATTATTAACGAATATTATATTGGAACTGCAAGACAAAGAGCATTAAGTTATTGGTCAATTGGATCTTGGGGTGGTAGTGGTATTTGTACGCTATTTGGTGGTCTAATGTCCACACACTTTGGTTGGAGAACCATCTTTATTGTATCAATTGTATTGACATTATTGTCTATGTATTTAATTAAACACACTCCAGAAACGAAAGCAGAACCAGTAATCACTAAAAATGGTGAAGCAAAGAAATTTGATATTGTTGGCTTAATAATACTAATTATTTGTATGTTAAGTATTAACGTTATTATTACACAATCTTCTAAATTAGGATTATTTTCACCAATTATTATAAGTTTAATCGTAGTATTTTTTGTTTCACTAATAGGATTTATTATGTACGAAAATAAAATTAAATATCCTTTAGTAGACTTTAGCTTATTTGCTAATAAAGGGTACAGTGGAGCTACTGTTTCTAACTTTATGTTAAATGGTGTTGCAGGTGGTACGCTAATCGTAGTAAACACTTATTACCAGCAGCAACTTGATTTTAATGAATCTCAAACAGGTGTAATTTCTCTTACATATTTAATCGCTGTATTAATTATGATTCGTGTAGGTGAGAAGATTCTTCAAGCGCTAGGTCCGAAACGACCATTATTAATGGGTAGTGGTATAACAGCTATTGGATTAGTCTTACTATCTTTAACTTTCTTACCAGAACCTTGGTACATTACTTCAAGTGTTATCGGATATTTATTATTTGGTACAGGACTTGGTATTTATGCGACACCATCAACTGATACAGCTGTTGCACAAGCCCCTGATGATAAAGTAGGTGTTGCTTCAGGGGTTTATAAAATGGCTTCTTCTTTAGGTAATGCATTTGGCGTAGCTATTTCGGGAACAATATATGGTTCTTTTGCTTCGCAAATGAATATGGCATTAGGTGGCTTTATGGGCGTTGTCTTAAATGCAGTCATCGCACTAATTGCATTCTTTGCCATTTTATTATTAGTACCTAAGAAACAAACAAATTTATAAGAATAGAATAAACGTTATTATTAAGGTCGAGACAAAAGCATGTCTCGATCTTTATTTATACTCATTAATGTTAGAAAATTATGAAGATTTTGCTATTCACGTTGACGTTATAGCAATTAAATAGTATTTTAAGTTTAACTTTATCATGGAATGAGGGATTTGAATGAAGATTGCTATTGCAGGTTCAGGTGCTTTAGGATGTGGATTTGGTGCTAAACTATTTCAACAAGGTTTTGATGTGACATTAATTGATAGTTGGATGACTCATGTTAAAGCGATTCAAACCAATGGCTTGCATATTGATATAAATGGAGAACGTTGTCATTTAGACATACCAATGTATAGTCATGAAGACATACCTAATAATGATGTTTATGATATAGTATTTTTATTTCCAAAATCGATGCAACTAAAAGATGTCCTAGATTATATCAAACCGCATTTAAGTGAAACGTCTATTGTTGTTTGTACTATGAATGGTTTGAAACATGAACGTTTAATTGAACAATATGTTAAAACATCGCAAATTGTAAGAGGTGTAACAACTTGGACAGCAGGAATAGAAAGTCCAGGTTGTACCCACTTGTTAGGTAGTGGCCCAGTTGAAGTAGGTGGAGTGGTGACTGAAGGAAATAACAATGCTCAAACCATTGTTGAAATATTAAATCAAGCTGGTTTAAATGGTGTGTTGAGTGAAGATTTGCATCAGTCTATCTGGAAGAAAATTTGTGTCAATGGAACAGCGAATGCATTATGTACTATTTTAGAATGTAATATGGGTTCATTAAATGAAAGTAACGATGCGAAAAATCTTATTTATAAAATTACCCAGGAAATTGTTCATGTGGCAACTATTGATAATGTTCATTTAAATCTAGATGAAATATTCGAATATCTACTCGATATCAATGACAAAGTCGGTCCTCATTATCCATCCATGTATCAAGATTTAATTAATAATCATCGCAAAACAGAAATAGATTATATTAATGGTGCTGTAGCTAAATTAGGTGTTGAGAACGGTATTGATGCGCCAGTAAATCAATTTGTTGCTAATCTTATTCATGCTAAAGAAAATAAATTAGACGCCCAATAGATGAAGTATATTTTAAGCTTATAAGCGTATAGAAATTTTTGCTTATAAGCTTATTTTTTAGGATTTGAATCAATAGTAAATATATCAATTATTGAAATAATTGATGATGAATGACTTAAAATATCATGATAGGGTAAATAAATTAAAATGTTGAATTAAGGAGATGCATATATGAATATTTCATATAAAAATGTATTAATAACTGGTATTGTTGGTGGTTTCTTAGGTGGAGCTGTCAAAATGGGCTGGGAAGCATTAATGCCACCTAGAACACCTGAACGTGATGAAGAACCGCCACCAATGACATTATTGAATCAACTTGGCTTACCCGAAAACATTAAAAATGCTACTTATCACTACAACGGAAATGACATACCTTTAACAATTATGGGTGTGCATTATGGCTTTTCCATTGTAAATGCAATAAGCTATACATTGATTGCTGAGAAGTGTCCACAAGTGAAAGCTTTAAACGGTTCTATTTTTGGCATAATAGTTAATATAGCATTCCATGAATACTTATTACCTAAATTATCGTTGACACCAAAAGTGGAAGATTTACCTAAAGAAGAAAGATTATCTGAATTACTTGGGCATATTATTTGGATGAATACGATAGATTTTGTACACTCATCTAACAAGTAAAAATATCCCCCTAATAGAAAAAATAAAGAAAAGGTGAGAATATGAGTAAAATTTTTGTAACTGGAGCGACAGGTTTAATCGGAACAAAATTAACTAAAAGATTAATCGAAGAAGGACATGATGTAGCTGGATTTACTACATCTGAAAATGGTAAAGAAAAATTAGAATCATCTAATGTAAAAGCATATATTGGAGATATTCTAAAATACGATACTATTGATAGTGCTATTGCAGATTTCCGTCCAGAAATCATTATCAATCAAATCACAGATTTAAAAAATGTTGATATGTCTGCGAATACTAAAGTACGTGTTGAAGGATCAAAAAATTTAATTGATGCTGCTCAAAAATATGATGTGAAAAAAGTCATTGCACAAAGTATTGGTTTCGTTTATGAAGCAGGTGAAGGTCTTGCAACTGAAGAAACATCATTAGATTTAGATTCAACAGGTGATCGTAAAATTACAGTTGATGGTGTTATTGGTCTTGAAGAAGAAACATCTCGCATGGACGAATATGTCGTATTAAGATTTGGTTGGTTATACGGACCAGGTACTTGGTATGGAAAAGACGGAATGATTTATAATCAATTTATCGATGGTAAAGTAACATTGTCAGATGGCGTTACTTCATTTGTTCATCTTGATGATGCAGTTGAAACATCAATTCAAGCGTTAAACTTTGATAATGGTATTTATAACGTTGCTGATGACGAACCAGTTAAAGGTTCTGACTTTGCTGAATGGTATAAACAACAATTAAATGTTGATCCTGAAATTGATATTCAACCAGCACAACCATTTGAACGTGGTATCACAAATGATAAATTTAAAGCCCAAGGTGGTAAATTAATTTATTCAACTTGGAAAGATGGTATGAATCCTATCAAATAGTAATTTAAAATAAGCGACTTAATGTTACCTTTTATATAGGTGACATTAAGTCGCTTTTATTTTTTGATTAGTTATTTAAGGGTTATCATTTTTAGTGTTTAATGACTTTCTAAGTTGTTCAGCTTCTAATTGTCCTACTTTTGAATAATGACGATGGGCAAAATGCATTTGAATAATTAAAAATGCAGCACTTATAGACCAATATAGGCCTAAAGCAGATGCAGATGTTAAAGATGCATAAGTAATAAATATAGGAGATAACACCATCATGACATAATAGGTTTTGCGTTCTTTTTTAGGATAATGAATAGAATTGACTAATGGCTGAATAAAATACATTAAAGCAGCAATTAAAGTCATCACAATATTCGGCTCTGTTAAATTAAACCATAAAAAATGTGGATATTTAGTAATACCATCACTACTGGCATATTTCAAACTCATATATAGTCCCATTAATATAGGAATTTGTATCACGATTGGTAAACAACCAACGACATTTTTAAATGGATTAATACCGTATTGTTTATACTTTTTCATTAATAATTGATTAGCTGCATTACGCTCTTCTTGAGAAGATGCATTTTTAATTTTTTCTCTAATTTTATCTATTTGTGGTTGAACTACTTTCGTTTTTTCTCGCATGATATGCATATTTTTAACTTGAATAAGCATAAATGGTAATAGAATAAAACGTACAATGAGTACTATTGTTATGATAGCTAGCCCATAGTTCACGTTAAATAATCTACCTAATAAATGCAGTAACTTATCCATAGGTTGGACGAATGTATTATAAAAAACACCAGCACGATTGTCAGATTTTGAATAATCGCAACCTGTTAAAAATAAAACTACAACTAATAATATTGATATACGTTTGGCCATAAATGACTTCCTCTTTATAAAATATAGCTTTCGTGTAAAGGTATGAACTTTTTGCAATAACACAAATATTTTATGTTTAATATAACAGAAATAAGAGGGCGTTTTATCAAATTATTCGTAACTGTTAACTATTTGAACGTAAGTGTGTCACTTATTTATAGGATTTTTTACTTAAAATAATAATAATGAGTAAAATAGTTATTGAAATAACACAACCGTAAAAGCTAAACAGTGCAAATTTGGCGTGGGTAGGTAACCATGTCATCACAAATGACCAACTATTATTTCCTAATACAAAATAAGGAATTAAATAAATAGCTACACTGATTAATACGAATACCAACATTAATGCTATAAAGGCATAGAGAGAAGCTTTACTTCTTTGAACTTTATATAAGCCATTTTTGATAGCAAATAAACGTTTAAAAATAAAATATAAGCTAATTAAAATACCTAATGCCGATAAAATAGTAATAACAATATTTATGTCATACGCTTGTTCTATCTTAGTTTCGATAGTCGTATAATGTTTATGGTTCATGACTTGTGCATTCAAGTGATCTGCTAGTTGTGATACTTTGGTAGATTTTAAATTTGCTAAAATAACGATACCGTACGACTTCTTAGGATTGAGTAATATAATTGAGGAATAGTTATCTAGCGTCCCAATATGATATACATAATTATTATTTGAATTGGTAAACCAACCTGCAGCATAACCATTTGCATTATCTTCACCTCTTGATTCATTGATAGTTTGATGTGATTGATTAACAATACGTTTTGTTTTGTTAGAAGGTGATAATTGCATTTTAACCCAATGTTCTAAATCTCTAGTATTCGACATTAAATAAGCTGAAGGTGTGTCTCCAATATTGAACGATGGAGCACTTTGTTTAATAACTCCACTGGCTTGTTCATAGCCAACTGCTTCATTTTTATGCTTTGTATTTGTAGTTTTAAATGATGTTTGATTCATATGAAGCGGTTTTAAAATATTCTTTTTAATATAGGTTTGATAAGATTCCTTAGAAACATTTTGTATAACTAACCCCAATACATCGTAATTCATATTTGAATATTCAAATGTATCTCCAGGTTTATGATTTAATTCTTTTCCTTTGATACTATTAACTAAATTGTTGATTGAATCACCATATTGCTCGGTTTGATCCTCACTAGTAATGTTCGAAGGAATGCCACTCTTTTGCCCCAGAAGTTGCTTGATAGTGATATCATATTTTTTATCATTATATGTCATATAGAATCCAGGTATATACTTGGATACTTTATCGTTGAGATGAAGCTTTCCTTTATGTGCTAAATCTAATATGGCATACCCTGTAAAAGCTTTTGTATTAGAAGCAATTTCATATTTTGTTGTTGGTTTTGCTTTTATTTTCTTTTCAACATTTGCATAGCCATATCCTTTATTTAAAAAGACTTTATTATCTTGCACTATTAAAATTGAAGCACCTGGAATATCTCCAGCTTTCATGTCTGATTGTACAATTGTATCAATAAAGTTTTGTGATGATTTCGTTAGTAATGTTTCGCTTTTATTATAAGCTAAAAAATGTTTCGTAATAATAACGATTATAAGTATAACTATCGTAAAAATGAGAGTGATGATAAATGGCCTTTTTTTCATAGTTAGAGTTCCCTTTTTAAAATATGTTGCATAAAGTTTTATTAATTGTAATTTATTATAGCAGGTTTAGAAATATTTTAGCGAGTTAAAGTGCTTGCAATAAAAATGGTTAATCATTAGAATACACATAAATAAAAGTGTAATATAACAATTATGTTGTATATAAACCTTAAAAATATTAAGGGAGAATCTATACAACTGACTGTGTTGGGAGTATAGTTTATCCATCAACATACAAAGAGGTATTGGAGTTATGTTTAATCAAATTAAAAGACTTTTAATTGGGCGTCCTAAAAAGAATAGGGACTTAAAAAATGAAAAGATTACTAAATTCAAAGCACTAGCGATATTATCATCAGATGCCTTATCTTCTGTTGCATATGGGCCGGAGCAAATACTAATTACGTTATCAGTCGTTGGGGCAGTCGCTTCATGGTATACATTACCAATTGCTGCAGGTGTATTGATTTTATTAGCAGCACTTATATTATCGTATAGACAAATTATATATGCATACCCTAAAGGTGGCGGAGCATATATGGTGTCAAAAACGAATTTAGGCGAGAAGTGGGGATTACTTGCTGGAGGTTCCTTACTGGTTGACTACATTTTAACCGTAGCTGTAAGTATTTCTTCTGGAGCCGATGCATTTGTAGCTGCATTTCCAGGTTTATATCATCATAAGGTATTAATAGCTTGTCTATTAGTTTTGTTTATTTTGATATTGAACTTAAGAGGGTTAACTGAATCAGCGACTTTATTATCCTACCCAGTATATTTATTTATCATAGGATTAGTTGTGTTAATAGTGATAGGTACATGGCGTGTTGCTACTGGTGATATACAACCACATATGCAATCGTCAATTGGAACATCAGTACATGGTGTAACACTCTTTTTACTATTAAAAGCATTTTCTTCAGGGGCTTCTTCTTTAACAGGGGTAGAGGCTATTTCAAATGCTGTTACAAATTTTAAAGATCCAGCTGCTAAAAACGCAGTCAAAACATTAGTAACGATGGGAAGTATTTTAGCATTCCTTTTAGTTGGTATCGTAGGATTAGCTTATGTTTATGGTGTTATGCCGCAAACTGAAACGACAGTATTATCACAATTAGCATCACAAATTTTTGGTGATAATGTGGCCTTTTATTTTGTACAAGCAACAACTGTAATGATTTTAGTATTGGCTGCTAATACAGGTTTTACTGCATTTCCAATGTTAGCTGCGTCTATGTCAAAAGATAAGTATATGCCTAGAATGTTTACAGTCAGAGGTGACCGATTAGGTTATTCTAATTCAATTTTAGTATTAGGAATTTTTGCTATTATATTAATTATTTTATTCAAAGGTAAAACTGAAAATCTTATTCCATTATATGCAGTTGGTGTATTTATTCCATTCACACTGGCTCAATTTGGTATGGTATTAAAATGGTTTAGAGAGAGACCAAAGGGTTGGCAAGCGAAACTAGCAGTCAATACACTAGGTGGAACAATTACATTTGTTGTATTTATGATATTTTTAATTACTAAATTTACACATGTCTGGCCAATATTATTGTTCTTACCATTCTTTGTATCAATCTTTGTAAGAATTAAAATGCATTATCGTAATGTCGCTGAACAATTGCGATCAGATAAAGATGTATACGATGTACCAGTTGTAGATCGTAGTTTAGCCATTGTACCTATTATGAGTATTACGACTGTAGTAGACAAATCTATTTATTACGCTCAAATGTTAGCTAATAATGATGTGATTGCAGTGCATGTATCATTTGGTGATGAGGATGAAAAAGCATTTCAAGAAAAATGGAAACAACATTATCCAGATGTACGGCTTATTATTTTACATTCCGAATACAGAAGTATTATACGACCGATTTCTAGATTTATCGATAAAATTCACCGTAAAGCAGAAAATCAAAATTATTTAATCACGGTTGTTGTGCCAGAATTTATACCTAAGAAACCATGGCATCATCTATTACACAACCAAACAAGCTTACGCTTAAAAATGCATTTGATTTATCAGAAAAACGTCATCCTCTGTACAATTCCATTTAAACTTAAAAAATAATTAAAAACCACAATGACTGATATTCAGATAAGTGAATAAATAGTCATTGTGGTTTTTTTATTTATGATTCTTCAGCAATAATAATTTCATTGTAGTTAATATTTTCTCTTAGTTGTTTAGCAATTTCTGATGTGACTTTTTGTTGCTTAATTAATTCATCTAAAAATTTTCTTTCGGTATAAATTGCGTGTAAACGTAAAGACAATTGTGTTTCTGAAGAAAAATTAGTTATTGCATTATTGTTTCTACTTTGAGTGGTACTTTGTCTTTTACGTAATGTACGTATCAAATTATAATATTGGTTCACAACAAGTGATGTTTCAAGCACATTTGAACTGTTTTGTTCTTTGTGTAATCTAAGTGTGATTTGATGATTCACCACGCGCATAATTTTTTGTACACTTTTTAGTTCATTTTTATAGGACTTCAACATTTCAGTACGTCTTTCTTCAATTTGATCTCTTGAAGGTTTGTGTCTTTCATTATTTTGTTCAACTGATATTTTCTCATGATGAGTTGAGTTAACTTTATCTTTATTTTTATTTTGCACTTCTGAAGAAAGGGTATGGGCAGCGTGTTTTCTATAGTTCTTTCTCGCTTTGAATCTTAAATAAATCATGTTAAAGAAACGTGAGAATTTTGTGATAAACGATGCTTCTTTATAGGATTTACTCAACTCTACAATATTTCGGTAATTAGATAATTCTTGAGATGTAATTTTCCCTTTATTAATAAGACGTTCTAAGGTTGCTGTTTCTTCTTCTTCAGCAATTTTGGTTAATCTGTGTAGTTCTTTAGTATCTTTGTTATCTGGTTCTACATTAATTAAGAACGAAAGCTCAGTGAAATATTGATTGAATAAAGGTCTATAATCAATGTTTTCATTTTCTTTAGCATTCTTTTTCAGTTGTTGTATGACAGATTGAATGATAAGTATTTTAGCCGCTTGATATGTCATACCTTGTTTAGTATCTTTGGTTTCCGATTTTGTAATAAGAGGTAAGACGATTTGAGCTAGTATAAGGCTAATTAAAACCATTAATGATGCGATAAATAATAAATCATTTCTATATACAAAGTTTTGATGGTGACTCATCATTGTAGGTAAGGTTAAAGCCATTGATACAGAAATCGTCCCATGAATACCACACATAGTCATGATAAATGAATAAAGTATTCGGTTTGGTGGCTTTTCTTCTGCTAATTCTTCATCTTCAATATAACGTTGTATATTTTTAGGATAATAAAAATCTTTATACCATAAGAAGACCCATATGAAACGGAAGCTATAAATAGCTAATGAAATAAGCAATGTAATACCGATTAAAAATTTAAGATTATCTGGTTCAACTTTCACAATTTCTATAACTACTTCAGGTACGATAAACCCTAAAACGACGAATACAAAACCGTTTAATGCATAGCTCAATGTATTCCAAATCTGGGAATAGTTAATTTGTAATTCTGTTTGAGCACGAAGTAATCTATCTCGTTCTAAACCATGTACTAATCCGGCAAACACAACTGCAATAATACCAGAGGCATGTAATTCTTCGGCAATAAAGTATATAACGAATGGTGTAAGTAACTGAATAAAAGTGAGAGTATTATTATCTTTAAAACCTTTATTTGCAGTTAAAAAGACGCGTAACTGCACTACTAAAATACCAAGAATGACACCAACTAATATCCCTATAATTGTTGATACTATAAATTGTTCAATTGCACTGACTGCCGAGAACATACCAGTAACAAGGGCAGTAACAGCAATTTTAAAAGAAATGATACCAGCAGCATCGTTAAGTAAAGATTCTCCTTCTAAAATAGACATTGCTCCCTTTGGTAAAATCTTTCCTTTAGTTATAGCAGATACGGCTACAGCATCAGTTGGGCAAAGTATTGCTGCAATTGCAAATGCGGCAGGCATTGGTAGCTCGGGCCAAATCCAATGTATAAAGTAGCCGACACCGATAACTGTTGTGAATACTAATGCCATTGCCATCAATATGATAGGTGTTCTATATTCCATTAATTTTGATCTTTTAATATGAGTACCTTCTACAAATAATAATGGTGCAATGACAGCCATCATAAACACTTCAGAATCAAAGTCAAAATGAATAGGAATAGGTAAGGTGAAAATGGCTGCACCAAGTGCAATCTGAATAAACGCTGTGGGAATTTTAGGAAAACGATTATTAATGATTGCACTTAATATAACAGCAAATATAAATATTAAAAATGCTTCAAGTAATTCCATCTTAATCTCCTTATATCAATAATAAGTATTATTTTAACATGAAATATCCCATTTAAAATTTGTAAATTTCAAAGTTATATAAAAAAATAGAGTTAGCAAAATCAACTTTGCTAACTCTATATTAATCTTAAGATTATAGGTTTTCAGTATGTTTTTTATCAGCTGATTTTTGTTTCTCAGCTAATTCTTTAGCATTATTTTTGTACTTTTTATAATAAAAGTATAAGAAGATAAACCAGAATGGTGAAATAAAGATAGCCGCTCTAGTATCATCACTAAAGAATAATAATATAAATACGAATGCAAAGAATGCTAATACGACATAGGCAGTTGCTTGTCCACCGAACAATTTAAATTTATTATTTTTATGTTCTTGAGGATTCTTTTTAACGTAAATAATATAAGAAACAATAATCATTGCCCAAACTACTAAGAATAATACTGTTGATAGTGTAGTGACATATATAAATAATTGAATGGCATCTGGAAAGATGAAGTTAAGTAATGCTGCAACTAATAAAGTAAATGATGATACGAACATAGATAAATATGGAACACCATTTGAATTTGTTTTACTTAGCACTTTCGGTCCTAAGCCTTGTTTAGATAAACCAAATAGAATACGACTATTTGAATAAATACCACTATTCGTTGCAGAAGCTGCTGCAGTTAAAACTACAAAGTTAACAATACCGGCAGCAAATGGGATACCAATCAATGTAAATAACTTCACGAATGGACTGCTATCTGGATCAATACCATTCCACGGAATGACAGACATAATGACAAGTAGACCGCCAATATAGAATAGTAAAATTCGAATAGGTACATTATTGATTGCTTTTGGAATCGTTTTTTGAGGATCTTTAGTTTCCCCAGCCGTAACCCCAATCAACTCAATACCAATAAATGAATAGACAGCAATTTGGAATGACATTAAGAACCCAAATATACCATGCGGGAACATACCACCATGTTTAACTAGGTTAGTAAAAGACGCATGCCCGTAGTGTGTCTTGAAAGAAAAGAAGATTAATACTAAACCTACAATTACCATGGCTACAATAGTTACAACTTTGATAATAGAGAACCAAAATTCTAGTTCACCAAATAATCTAGCACCTAATAAATTAAATGAAATCAAGATTAAAACTATGAATAACACGGTTAACCAATGGGGTACTTGTGGATACCAAAAAGCAAAATATTGCCCCATTGCTGTTAGGTCAGACATACTTGAAACAATCCAACAAATCCAGTAGGTCCAACCAATGACGAAACCACCAAAAGGTCCGATATATTCATTAGCTATATCTACAAAAGAATTAAAGTGTGTACCACTTAATAATAATTCCCCTAAAGCACGCATAAATGCAAAAAGTATCATTCCAATAATCATATACGTGAATAATAGTGAAGGTCCGGTCAATGCAATCGTTTGTCCGGAACCTAAGAATAGTCCAGTACCAATTGCTCCCCCAATTGCAATTAATTGGATATGTCTATTATTCAACTCTCTATGCAGTTGTCTTGCCATAATTTTCCTCCTCAGGAAAGCAAAATAAACAATTTATGAAAGCGTTTTCTTTAAATTAATACTATAGAACTATTTGGAATAAAGCAATTAATTTTTAAAATATAAGTAAATACATTTATTAAGCTTTGTATGATAATTATTACTTATATTTTTTGAAAAATCACATTATTCTGTAAATCAGGGGTAGTACCATTAGTTATTAATTACGGAAAACATAACTATTATAATGATAAGTCAATCATTTTTGAAATGATTTGTGAAATTAAGTTCCAAACAATGTCATTTTAAATATAAATGAGGATGTGTAATAATGAATAGCAATGAAAAATATATGAAGAAGGAATCTAAAATGAAAATAGGGGCTATTTCTGATTTACATGTTGATCGAAACCCAAAATTAAATTCACAATATTATTTTGAAACATTAGTAAATGTAATAATGAAGAGAGAAATCGAATTGCTTATTATTGCAGGTGATATTTCAAATGATTATCGTCAATCTATCCAATTTATTAAAGATTTGAAAAATAAACTTGAAATGCCTGTGTTATTTGTACCAGGTAATCATGATTTATGGTCGGATAGTACAGATAAAAGTTCTAAAGAGATTTTTGAAATATTTAAACAACAAGAAGATTGTTTAATCGAGAGCCCTTATATGATTAATGAAAATTGGGCAATTGTTGGTCATACAGGATGGTACGATTATTCCTTTGCCGATACAAAATTTTCAAAGGAAAAATTACAAAAGGGAAAACATTATGGTGCAACTTGGCAAGATAAAGTAAGAATAGATTGTAATCTATCAGATAGAGAGCGTTCATTACAAGCTGCTAATCAAGTTGAACAGGATATAGCAGCAATAGGCGATCGACAAGTTATTCTAGTTACTCATATCGTTACGCATCCAGCCTTTGTCGTGCCAACACCTCATCGCATTTTTGATTTCTTTAATGCATATATTGGAACAAGTGATTTTAACCATATTTATCAACAAAACAATATTCAGTATAGTATTATGGGGCATGTTCATTTTAGAAAAAATTTAATTGAAAATAACATACAATATATTTGTCCTTGTTTAGGTTATCCGCGTCAATGGCGTACAGATGATATTTCTCAGGAAATAAATCATACTTTGGTTGACTTTATCATTTAAAATACCGTCAATCTATTTATATGAAAATATGATGACGGTATAAATTAAGGAGATTTAGTTATTAGGTTTAATATATAGACACATACGGCCTGGTGCATTAAAACTTCGTTCCATTTTTGATTTTTTGATTTTAATGATTTGTTTACTATTTGGAATAATAGCAGGGAATACAATTCCTTTACTGATATGACTCCAAAGTGGATCGATGTAGTAATAATTGTCTTTATCATAGCCAATAAGAAGTGTGACATGAATGTTTGATACAAGTCGAATTTTATAACCATCAAATTTAAAACTACGACGCATTGGTTTAGCGCCTAAACTCGTATGATACATGACTACTGGTTGTTGTTGGTCAATAATTTTTTCCAATTCAGCTAAACTTGTACCTGTACCGTTAATGACATTTGAATTATATTTTTGTAAAAATGGAACAAAAGCCTCTGGAAAAATGGTTTGATGGTAGCCAAATTTAACTAGCAAATGATTGCCTACATAACCTTTATAAGGGTTATTTGGGTGTGTTGGCCAATTTTTCATTATGTCAGTTGCTTTAATAGGCTGTTGATTAAATTGAAACATCATTGAAGCAGATACGCCTTCACATCCCATGACCATAGGGATAGGAAACAATTGGCTAATGGGTTTAACAGGTAGAATCGTTTTGTTCATCGGTAATCTCCTTAAGCTGATATACGTTTATATAGTATTCAATATTATATACTGAGTCTTTATATTTTGGATAATTATTTGTTTGGAAATGTTCATTTTAATGTTATTTCAGAATCAGAAAGGTTATAAATAGTAGAAAGCAGAATTTTTTAAGGGGAGTCAAAAATGAATTATCAAATAAAAAGTATGGAAGCTATTAATCTTATTGGTGTAAAACGCCAATTTAAGAGTGGGGGACATGCACAAAGTAATATCCCGGACTTTTGGGAAGATGTGACGACAATAGGTTTAGATTGTAGATTGTCAGAGAAAAGTGATGAATCATTTGAAGGCTTAGTTGGTCTATGTATACCACAACAGGATGGAAAAATGAATTATATGATTGGTGTTCCTAGTGACAAAACACCTAATGATGGATTAGAAACGTACCAGTTAGAGGATAATGACTATCTTGTTGTTAATGCAGTAGGTAAAGTGCCTTATTCTATTAGACATGCGATGCGTCACATTCATAATGAGTTATTGCCTAAGGAACATATTCAGTTAAAACAGGCGCCATTTTTCGAATTGTATCCTAATGGCGATACTCAAGACGATAACTATGTAACTGAACTTTGGTTACCAATAGAGCAAAATAAATAATAAAAAACGCAAGTGTTTGGCATAGAATAGATATTAAACCTGACTAATGCCTTACATTTGCGTTTTTAGTTTAAGAACGGTATTTTGTTGGATTAAGTTTGAAATAAATGAATTGTAATAACACTAACAAGATTGCTGTGATTGAAATAATAACTAAATACGGTGTCGGATCAAATTCGCCATTTAGTCCAACTAAAGGAGAAATAACACCACCAAGAATAAATTGGAATAATCCTAACAAACTTGAAGCGTTACCGCTACCTCCAGTTCTTTCTTCCATAGCTAATGCAAAGCCTAAAGGTCCTATAGACGTTACAGGGCTTATATTTAAGAAAAATGCTATGATAAGTAACCAAATAGGTAAGTGCATAGATAATGTAATAATAATCAGTATTACACCTATAATTTGAATGACAGTTAAGTAAATAAGTAAAGTATATCGGCTTAATTTTTCTACTAATAATGCTACGATTTGACTTACTAAAATTAAACCTATACCGTTAACGGCTAAAATAACACTAAATTGTTGAGGTGTTAAATTATAAACTTTTTGCGTAATAAATGGTGATGCAGATGCATAACTAAATAACATGACATAAGTTAAACCTTGTAACAACATTGGAATAACAAAGGATGGTTTTTTTAATAATGTACCAAAGTCTTTAAATATTCGTGAATAGTTTAATGTAGTCTGTTCAGCTTTATTTGATGGTGGCATCTTCATAAATACACCAATAATGACGATAAGTGTAATAATAGTTAAGATGATAAAGATACTTCTCCAAGTAGATATCGTTAAAGCAAAACCGCCAAGTAATGGCGCTATAATTGTAATAATTCCATTAACTACCATAAGTGAAGTTAACATTTTAGCCATCTCGTCACCACTAAACTTATCTCCAACTGAAGCTTTGGCTATAACTATAGAACCGCCTGCCATTAATCCTTGAATTAATCTTAAGAATAAAAAGAAATATAGACTAGTTGTAAAAACAGCAATTAAAGATGCAAGTAAATATATAACTAAAATGGTTAATGCGACTTTCTTGCGACCAAAAGCATCTGATAACGGGCCAAAGAAGAATTGCCCAAGTGCTAAGCCAATCATCGCAAACGATGTAGTTAATTGAATTTCTGAAGTTGTTGAGCCAAAGTCATGTTGAACGTTTGGCAATGATGGTGAATACATATCAATTGATAAGGGACCAAAAGTCGTCATCACCCCAAAAATGATAATTAATATGAATGGAAAGTGCTTGGCACTTGAATTTTGCATAAGCGTTCTCCTTTTTAAGAATTTATAGAACAAATTATATACGTTTTACACATATTTGTATGTAGTTATTTCACTTTTTATATCATCAATATTATTTATAAGGGGAAAATTTTGCTTTTAAAGCGTGCAGTGAATATAAATGTAATAACTAACAGGCTTGTATATACCTATCAAATTAGGGAATACAAGCCTGTTATTTTGGTTTTAAATTATTACAACATTATTTATTGACCGTTTGAGCTAGAGCCATTTATTAATTCTTCAATTTTAGATTTAATGCTATCAAACTTTGTATTAATATCTTGTAACATACTGTTTACTTTACTTTGATTTTCATTATTTTGTTGAGCAGTGTTAGCATTTTTCAGTTTATCAATTTGATCTTGATAAAATTTAGTCAGTTTAGAATCTGCGTTTGTTTCTTCTTTTTGTTTTAAATTATTGATGTCTTGTTGTAATTGGTTGATTTGTGATTGGCTATCTTTATTTTGTTTAATATCATTTTTAGCTGAGTCAACTTTATTATTAATATCATCGTTTTGACTTTCGACTTCTTTTTTATAGTTTTGTGATACGTCAGGATCATTACTAACTTTATCATTATTATGATTTAATACAGCTCTGGTTACGAAGATAGCTACAATAATTAACAGAATAACGATAATGGCTATCAACCATTTTTTAGATTTACGTGTTTTTTGATTTTCTTCCTGTAGCTCTTGTTCTCTTCTATAATCTCTACCGTTGTAATAGCGTTCTGGATTTTGTTCATATTCGTTTTCATTGTATTCACGTCGATCATCATATTGACTTTGGTTTCTATAATCTCGTTCTTCACTTTGTCTACGATGATTTTGATATTGATCATCATATCGATAAGAATCTTTATACTTATCAGTTCTTTTCATACTGTCCACCTCATTTTTAATGGCATTTCTGGATTATTAATTTAATGGCAAATTTAACACTAGTGTACGGGCTATATTGTGGGCTGTTTTAGTTAAAAGTTCATATCCGTTATCTAAAGCATTTTTAAGGTCGCTGGGTTGATTCATAATACTAAAGGCACTATCAATACCATAATCATAAACAGCTTCGTAGTTTTCTCCTAAACTTCCTCCAATGGCTATAACTGGAATATTGATTTGTTTTGACGCTTGAGCAACACCAATAGGCGTTTTACCTAATATTGTTTGATTATCAATTTTTCCTTCACCAGTTACTACAAGATTGGCATTTTCAATTCTAGATGTAAAACGGGTTTCTTCTAAGACAACATCAATGCCTTTAGTTAAATCTACATCTAGGAAAGCCAGTAATGCAGTCCCCATACCGCCAGCAGCACCTGCACCAGGTACATCTTTGACATCTTTTTCTAGTTGTAATTTTATCTTATCATGATAATGACTTAATGCGGTATCCAACTTTGGTATCATCTTTGCAGTTGCGCCTTTTTGAGGGCCATAAATGGCAGTAGCCCCATTGTCTCCTAGTAAAGGGTTAGTGACGTCACAAGCTACTTTAATTTCAACGTCTTTAAGTTTTGGATTTAACTGTGAAATATCTATATTATCTATATCAAGCAAATGAATGCCTCCTGGGGCAATACTATTATGATTTGAATCTGAAAATTTTACGCCTAATGCTTGTAACATGCCGACACCACCATCATTTGTAGCACTGCCACCAATGCCAAGTATAATTTTTTTAGCGCCTTGTTCTAAAGCATGATTGATAAGTTGTCCAGTACCATAAGAACTAGTTGTCATTGGATTTTTCTCATTCGTAGATAATAAATCTAACCCTGAAGCGGCTGCCATTTCAATGATCGCAGTTTGATTGTGTTGTGCATAAGCGTACCGTGCACATATATCTCTAAGGAGTGGATCTTTAACATCAACTTCAATAGTACTTGCCTTTAATGCTTCCATTAAAACTTCAGTAGTACCTTCACCACCATCGGCCATGGGAATCAGATCATAAACCGTTGAAGATGGTAATACTTTTGAAAAGCCTTGATGTATAGCTTCGGCTGCCTGTCTTGCAGACATACTTTCTTTAAAAGAATCTGGTGCGATGACTATTTTCATGAATCAACACTTCCTCATCGTTTTATTTATCTTTATTTTATAAGAGGTCAGGTTAAAACAAAAGACAAAATATAAGTATTTATATATGAGATAACGTTGCTACTATGGAAACGTCTATATGAAAATTTTATTATATAATAGTATAATAAAATAACTTAGTAATTATTAGGAGTAGGGAGAACAACCAGAAATGTACAACATGATAAAGTTTAGAATGAATGAATTATACGTTGGATGTATTTTCATTTTTTTATTTTATTTATTAATCAGTATATTAACGCCTTTGTCAGCAGATGATTTTAAATGGTCTGTTGTAAATAAAGCATCTAATTATAGAGAAATGATTGAATATACGGATGGAAGGTATTTATGTCATTTATTAGCAATGACAGCTATGAAGATTAATATTTTACGCTACATATTATATGCGATTATTTCATTTGGACTTGTCTATTTACTAGCACTAATACAGCAACAACAGCAACAACAGCAACAACAGCAACACTTCAATTTTTATATCGTAGTATCATTTATATTACTATTAATAATGCCAAGAGTGATTTACAGAGAAACATACGGGGGCTTTGATGGGTTTTTTAGATATGTGCCAAGTACTTTAATCTCTGTATTTATATTATTTATTGTCGTATTAACGATATATAAATTAGAAATGCTATCAACAAAATGGATAGTCTTATTCTTGATTTGTACATTGATAGGGCAATTTTTTGTAGAAAATATAACCCTTTACAATATATTGATATTACTTATTGGTAATATTGTATTTATGATAAGACATCGTAATTTTAATTATTATTTAATTATAGGTTTTATGTTGAGTTTAATTGGTGCCATGTTAATGTTTATCAATCCTATTTACATTAGCATTTATCGAGGAGGAGATAGTTATTTTTGTTTCTCAGATAAACTCGGGTTAAAGCATAAAATAGGTTATACATTGTTAAAGCAAATACCAGAATATATATTTATCGATCAATTTTTAATTGTAAGTATGATTGGATTTATCACAATTGGTTTTCTTATTAAAAATCAGTTGTTTGCTCATACGAAATTATATTGGAAGATACTTCTAATATTAAGTATAGCGATATTGCCTTTTTATAAACTTTTTGTTTATGATTTTCTTCAATTTAATCTATTAAAAGTTTCATTAGCGGTTGCGTTGCTAAACACATTCATATGTGGATGGTTTTTTATAGCATTAGTAATTTCAGTTCGTTTTATTTTTAAAGAACAAGTTATAAGGAATCTAGGTTATTATGCACTTGGATCGATACCACTGGTAACATTGCCGTTATTATTAGTATCTCCATTAGGGGCAGGTAATTTTTATACTATTTATGTATTGTGGTGTTTGTACTTATTATTATTAATTTCTCAATATAAAATACAGTGTCAGTCAATATGGATTGGTTTAAAAGGATTTTCTATAGCATTGGCATTTATTTTTATTGTTACAATGAGTGTGATATATTTTAATAATATTCAACGCATTGATGTGATAAACAAACAACTTGATACACATCGATACAAACATGTTGTCGTGTTAGAGAGGTTACCATTTGAAAATATCTTAAATAAGGCAACACCAACTTCTAATATGCAACACAAATCATTTAAAATGTATTATGATATACCTCAGAATGTTAAGCTGAAAATAGTACCTTATGGTTCAAGCTTGGCGAGACTTGAAGGAGATTAAGTATGAAATTAACTCAAACGCATATTGAGATTATTAAATTTATAATAGTCGGTGGCTTGAACACATTAAATTACTACATCGTTTATTTACTATTATTAAAATTACTAGATGTGAATTATTTAATTAGTCATATTACTGGATTTTTAGTTAGTTTCATCATTTCTTACTATTTAAATTGTTATTTTGTGTATAAAGTGAAACCAACATTACGTAAATTTATAAGTTTTCCACTGACACAAATTGTGAATATGGGAATGCAAACCTTACTATTATATGTTTTTGTACAGTGGTTTCATTTCCCGTCAGAAATTGCACCATTTGCGGGATTAATCATTACGATACCTATAACCTTTATTTTATCTAAATGGATATTAAAAGATTAATGCTAAAAATGAAATACATAATTAAAATAGACGGACATAAATCCCGAAATAAAAAGCACTAAGATGACCTATTTTGTACTGAACCCCAAAAGTTGTACTCTGGTTTAGTATACTATTTTAAAGGTTTGTTTCCTATATTGCTTAGGAGACAAGCCTTTTAATTTTGCTTTAATTCTTGTATTGTTATAAAAATTGATATATTTATGAATAGATTGTTCTAATTCTTGGAATGTTTCAAATGATTGTCCATAATACATTTCTTGTTTTAATAACCCAAAGAAGTTTTCCATTGAGGCATTATCTAGGCAATTTCCTTTTCTAGACATACTTTGAAATACATCATGTTCTTTTAATGACTCAATATAGTTTCTATTTTGATAATGCCA